>JAGYMO010000059.1 GCA_018400255.1 Deltaproteobacteria bacterium | reverse complement strand
CATGGTAATGATGGAGTACTTTTGCGGCAGAGAAAAGAGATGTACCCTGAGCCCTTTCTCTCATTACTCATCCCTGATCCCTGGACCCTGATCTCTCGCCCCTGACCCCTGATAATCCAGAACAGCAAAACGTTCAATGGCTGGAAGAAATGGATGTGAATTAAGTGAGTTTTTAAAGCTTTCCTGAATTTTGATGGGTTGCTGCGTCAGGTTTTTTATGGATTAAGGCTATTGAACTATAAGGTCTAAATTTTTTCCATCCCTTAGGTTTACAAGACCCTCTTCGCATATTCTCAGAAAGGGTATAGCTGCGCCTGTAAGTGTAATAAGTGTTAGTAAAGGGTTTTCAAATGGACATCCAAGCTCTTTTGTAATATTTTTTATAGTGTCCATTTTTTTTGCAATTTTTTCTAATGAAATATCTGCCATAACACCAAATATGGGAAGTGGTATCTCTTCTACTATTTTTCCATTGGCACAGACAACAGCCCCTCCCTGTATTTCGTGAATCCTGTTAGTTGCTTCAGACATATCCCTTTCATTTTCGCCCACGACTATTATATCAGATGTATCCCATGCTGCGCTGCAAGCAATAGCTCCGGTGCTTAAATGAAAGCCCCTTATAAGCCCAACAAACATTTTGCCTGGTAAAAACCTTCTGTCTATGGCAGCTACCTTCAGTATATCATGATCAGTATCTAGTCTGATTTCGCCATTAATGACAGGCATGGATCGTATTATCTCCTTTGTTACGAGAGGTGTAACCTGGTCTATTATCCTAACATTCACATACGGAAGATCTGTTTTTAAATGAATTGAAAAATCAGGTGGCATCAGGTTAGCTGGTATGTTGATACTGTTCCGGCTTTCAATGGAAAACTTATGCTTCCTTGGGACGACTGTTAGTTTTCCATTACTAGCAATGATTTTACCTTTACTTATCACCTGTTCTGCCCTGATAGTTTTAATATCAGGTATAATTAGAATATCAGCATATTTTCCTGGGGCAATCCCCCCAACTATGCTGTCAAGAGCAAAGTGTTCCGCAACATTTATGGTTGACATTTGAATTGCATGTACAGGATCAAACCCACAATCAATGGCTTTTTGGACAAGGGTTTCCATGTAGCCTTTATAGATTAAATCCTTTGGCTCTATGCCATCAGTCACCAAGATTAGCCTTCTGAAATCAATACCTGAATCCTTGATGCTGCATATGGCATCAAAATCGCTCCGTATGCTACCCTCTCTTATCATGACATACATTCCGAGCCTTAAACGTTCTAGTACCTCCTCTTGATTTATGGGTTCATGACAGGAGGAAATTCCCGGGATCGCGTAAGACATAAGCTTCTCAGCCTTTGCGCCAGCAGAATGCCCCTCTAAGGTTTTTCCAGTGCCGGCAGCCTCTTGGAAGATGGCCAGATTCTTTTCTGGCTCTTGTAGAACTGTCTGCCAGTAAGATTCACCTAAGCCCACAATATCATCTCTTAAAAGAAGGCTTTTTAGGGTATCTAAGGCAATACCGCGGGCCTTTTTGCTTATGGATGCCATAAATGGGGCGGTGGCAAATATTTTTATAGGTTGGTCATTGAGGGCGTTTAGAAAATCAATTACGCCATTGTAGCCTGATACAGGAAAGACCTCCATTGTCTCGGTTATAATGGTTGTTGTACCGCCAATCATGCCATATTTCAAGAATTCGTATGGATTTGACAGCCAGGCGAGGTGGGTATGACCATCAATTAGGCCTGGAATAAGCGTTTTTCCGTCAGCATCAATAATCTTTGTATGAGGTCCTATTGTATGTTCGGGTTCTTCTCCAACATAGGCTATCCATTCGCCTTTAATTGTGACAGACCAACGGTGCAATAATTCTCCACTATATACATTGACAATGGAGGCATTTAATATGGCTATATCTGATTTTTTTTCCCCACGTGCTACATTCATCAATTCTTCTGTCCTGTCTACCCCCGCAATGGATAATATATTATGCGATAACATTTTAAAATCTCCTTAGGCTGTAATACGATCAATTGTATCTTTTAGTTAACTTCGCTTTTGTGGCTAATTGAATCGGCACCGTCGGTTTATTAGTGCTTCGAAACGGAATGTGTTATATAATTAAAAAAATATAGAGCTAGATGGCATGAAAAAGAGAGAATAATGTATTTGAATCAGCCTGAGAAGGCTATCACATTCGGTTTATGAGTGCAAGGTGGACACGACCGGATTTTATAATATTTTATCGTAAAATATGTTAGCCTATTATTGTTTTAGAGAGTCTTATTCGACGACAAGCGATATTTCATTTTGATCAAAAATAATTTTTTACATAAAAGAAGGCTGTATGGAGTAAGATAATAGTTTTAAGGAGGTAAATATGGAGAGAAAGAAAATAACAGTTTCGGACCTGATGGTTAAAAAAGAAACGGGTAAAAAGATAACAATGATAACCGCATACGACTATCCAACTGCTAGAATGGTTGATCAAGCCGGTATTGATATAATTCTGATTGGTGATTCCCTTGGAATGGTAGTGCTCGGTTATCCTTCAACTGTATCTGTAACTATGGAAGAAATGCTTCATCATTCGAAGGCGGTAACAAGGGCTGTTCAATATGCATTTGTTATAGGGGATATGCCATTTATGTCGTATCAGACAAGCGTTGAAAAGGCCATTGAAAATGCTGGGAGATTTATAAAGGAGGGGATGTGTGACGCGGTAAAGCTTGAAGGTGGAAGTGAGGTAGTGCCTGTTGTGAAGGCCATTGTTAGCGCTGGTATTCCAGTGTGCGCACATATAGGTTTAACGCCTCAAACGGCCACTAAGTTAGGTGGCTTTAAGGTGCAGGGGAAGGACGCGCAGGGTGCTAGAAGCTTGATAAACTCCGCGAAAGAATTAGAAAATGCCGGGGCCTTTATGGTTGTCATGGAATGTATTCCAGATGTAATTGCCTCAAGAATTACAGATGATCTTAACATTCCCACAATAGGTATTGGTGCAGGAAGGGATTGTGATGGTCAAGTTTTAGTTTACCATGATACAGTAGGCCTTTTTGATCGCTTTACCCCAAGGTTTGTTAAGCAATATATAAAGTTGGGGCCTATGATTGTCAATGCCTTAAAGGATTATAAAAAAGAGGTCGAGGCGGGAATATTCCCCGCGAAAGAGCATATTTTTAAAATGAGCGAGGAGGAGGCACGGAAGATTTAATTTTTGATATGCCTTATCTGGAGCAGGGCCTTTCTCAAAGGATTATTTTATTATAGAGGTACGAATAATCTTTGCCAAACATTTGTAAATACTACATTTGTAGGTGAGTTTGGGCATAGGTAAATTGTTTTTTTTCACTTTTCAAACCTTATTTAATTTAAGTTAATTGATGGGGTAACTGATGGATTTCAAGATTTTATTTACCATTTTTTTTGCTGTATTTATTGCTGAGCTTGGCGATAAGACGCAGCTTGCGACTGTATTATTTGCGGCAGATAAAGAGGTGGATAAGCTTACTGTATTTTTGGGGGCATCATTGGCCCTTATTGCCTCCTCGGCGATAGGTGTTTTGGTTGGAGGTATTATTTCTCAGCATGTTAATGAGAGGTATCTTCATTACGTTGCAGGGCTAGGTTTTATAGGAATTGGTGTCTGGACAATTATTAAGGCTTAACCGTCTATGCTACGGCTTCTCCCCTTTTAGCCGCTACTTTAATAGTGTGTAATATATAAAATTACATATCATTTTTTTAATTTAATTTAAACATGGAGGCATTTTAAACATGGAGGGAGACATAAAATGGGTAAAGACTCATTGTGGTAGAATGGATCATGGTGGTTGTGGTATTCTTGTGGGTGTTAAAGATAACAAAATTGTAAAGGTTAAGGGCGACCCAGATGGTTTTTTAAACAAAGGGTATATCTGTGCTAAAGGCCTTGTATCTCCTGATCGTCTCACGCATCCTGATCGCCTTAAATACCCACTCAAGAGGGTAGGTAATAGAGGAGAGGGAAAGTGGGCAAGGATATCCTGGAGTGAGGCGCTTGAGTATACGGCTGAAAATTTAAATACTATAAAGGATAAATACGGCGCTAAAGGAGTGGGTTTTGGAGTTGGAATGCCAAAAGGGTTGGAACACTTCGTGTTAATTCGCCTGGCAAATATTTTTGGATCCCCCAATGTTATTGCATCTCAGGATGTATGTCATGCGCCTCGTGAGATAACCGGTATACATACCTGCGGGTTTTATCCTGTTGCTGATTTACATCATAAAAGTAAATTAATCCTTTTGTGGGCAAGTAACATAACATCCACTAATGAAGAGGGTGAAATAAATAGTATGCTTCTTGAGCAGATAGAAGATGGAACCGAATTGGTAATCATCGATCCAAGAAAAATCGATCTTGCTAAAAAGGCCAAAAAAGTAATTCAATTAAGGCCTGGAACCGACCATGCGCTCGCATTAGGTTTTTTAAATGTTATAATTGAAGAGGCATTGTACGATAAGGAATTTGTTGAAAAGTGGACATATGGGTTTGACGAGCTCGCATCCCATGTTAGGCAGTTTACTCCGGAAAAGGTTTCTGAAATAACATGGGTGCCTTCCGATGTCATATATGAGACTGCAAGGTTATATGCTACATCAAAGCCTGCTGTTATTCAGTGGGGAAATCCTCTTGAGCATAACATTCACGCCTTTGATGCGATCAGGGCACTTATCTGTTTAATGGCGATTTGTGGAAACCTGGATATTCCTGGGGGAAATATAAACGCTAAAGAACCGAATATAATGGGGTTGGGGAAATTTGTACGCTCCGATCTTATACCAGACAAGAGAAAAGAGATGATAAGCGCATATTATGGCGTCATACCAAGATTAATGACAATAGCACCTTCTTTTTTTATAAGGGCTATTTTAGAGGGCTATCCTTATCCAATTAAGGGGTTTTACGCCATGTGCGCAAACCCTATGATGTCTTACGCGGAAAGCCACAAAACATATGAAGCATTTATGAACCTTGAGTTTATAGCAATTGCTGACCTCTTTATGACCCCTACAGCAGCAATGGCTGATATAGTTTTACCGGTTGCCAGCCAATATGAGATAGATGATATAGGCCATTATGGATTAGGCCACGGCTTTATTTTAGCCCGCCCAAAGATTGTTGATCCTCCGGAAGAGTGCTGGCCTGATATAAAGATAATGAATGAGTTAGGGAAGCTTATATCTCCAGAAGAATACTGGCATAAAGATTTTAATGATTTTTTAGAGGATGTGGTCAAACCATCTGGGATTTCATATAGCCAATTTGTTGGAAAGGGCTATCTAAAAGGGCCTGAACACTTTAAGCTTTATGAAGAAAAGGGCTTTAAAACCCCCACAGGTAAGGTGGAGCTTAGATTGAGTACGGCAGAAAAATTTAATTTATCTCCCATGCCTTCACTTAATGGAGGCCTAGAAGAAGAGGGTGATGATTTAGAGTATCCGCTGATTTTAACAAGCTCAAAAAGTCGATATTATCTTCATTCCTCCTATAGGTGGATTAAAAGGTTAAGAGATAGAAGACCTGACCCCAAGGTTGAAATACATCCAGATACAGCTGCAAGATTAGAAATAAAAGATGGAGATGAGGTAATTATAGAGACAAGATATGGCAGTATGACTCAGACAGCCTGTATCACAGACATTGTCGAACGCAGGGTAATAAATGCATCCCATGGCTGGTGGTTTCCAGAGAAAGGGATTGATTCCCTTTTTGATTGGCAAAGAGCTAATTTTAATATGGTCACCTCTGCTAATAAATTGGGGAAGGAGTTCGGGACACCAAACCTGAAGGGTCTAAGGTGTAAGATAGTAAAAAACTAGGTAAAAGAGGTAAGGATATTTTGGCATCAAAAATATCTTATACTATTGACGAAGTATCCGAGATGACCAAAATTCCTCAGATGCTTCTACTCCATTATATACGTGTTAAGGATAAAACATTAGCACCTGAACATTATCCAGATATAAACCCAAGATGGGTTAAAGGTGAGCTATTATTTTCAAAGAAAGATGTAGATGAGTTATTTAGATTTCTTGATAAGAGAAAGGATGAGACCTGGGAGAAATGGCAGTTAAGAAGGATTAAGGATATCATGCATGAGAGGGAATTACATGTTGATAAACCTGAGAAAAGGCTTAACCTGAGGGTTATTGATGGCGGAAAGAGAGATAAAAAAGATAATTAAAATAGGTACCTAAATTTACCTATTTTCATTTTCCACTATTTCTATTTATTTTAAATTGTAGGTTAGACAAGATTTTCTCCATGTCAGAAAAGAACCATAGAGACTAAAAACTGCTTGACAGATAAAACGTCATAAAGTAAGCATAACAATCATTTCCTTCACATTTCTACTCGATAGGATGTTTATGAATATAAGGGTAGATATAAAAATTCGGATATCTGAGCATCTTATAGACAACATCAAATCAACACAATGATATCCACATTACAATTCAAACATAAATACAACGCTTCTAAATCAATATTTTTTAGCAGTTGTTTGCATTTTTCTAAAAAAGACAAAGAGGAAAATTTATAGCCCTTTCGAAAGCTGCAATATTTTACTTTTTTTATGGATATACTTTGGCAAGGATAGTATTCGATGTTGTTACGTTTTAAATTATGTGGCAAAAAAATAAGGTGTTATTATTGAAATGGAGTTTCGTTGTATCAATCCGTGCCTGCATAATAAGTACCAAATTGCGTATTATAAATTTTACCTTTTAGTTTTTTTTGCTGCCTGAGTACAAATATATATTGAATAAGTCAGATATTATTTCAAGGGTAGATGCCTTATAATTTGTTAATTTAAAGGAAGGTTTGAGATGAAGGTTCTTGTGAGTGATTCTCTGTCAGAGAAGGGTATTAATATTTTCAGGGAGACTCCGGATATTGATGTTGACGTAATTACTGATCTTTCACCGGAAGAATTAAAGGGGATTATAGGAAAATATCATGCCTTGGTCATAAGGAGTTCCACAAGGGTAACCTCTGAAATTATTGACGCAGCAGAGAACCTTAAGGTTGTAGGGAGAGCAGGGATAGGCCTGGACAATGTCGATATTTCATCTGCAAGCAAGAAAGGGATTATTGTAATGAATACACCTGAGGGAAATACTGTAACCACTGCGGAACATACTATCGCAATGATTATGGCCTTATCTCGAAATATACCGCAGGCCACAGCATCTCTCAAAGAAGGTAAGTGGGAGAAGAAAAAATTTGAAGGATTGGAAATATTTAATAAGTGTTTAGGCGTTATTGGTGTTGGCCGTATTGGGCGACTTGTTGCTGAAAGGGCAAAGGGGTTAAAAATGAAGGTGATAGCGTATGACCCTTTTATTAAACCAGAGGTAATTGAGGGATTAGACCTCGAACCTGTTTCTTTTGAAGAGCTTCTTAAAAGATCTGATTATATTACTATTCATACACCGAGCACAGATGATACTATCAATATGATCAATAAGGAAACCATAAGTAAAATGAAGAGAGGGGCTCTATTGATTAATTGTGCTCGTGGGGATATTGTCAATGAGGATGATCTTTACGAGGCATTAGAGTCTGGCTATCTTAAAGGAGCGGCTATTGATGTTTTCAGAAAGGAACCACCCGGGAAGACAAAACTTATGAATTTGCCTAATTTTATATGTACTCCCCACTTAGGGGCGTCAACAAAAGAGGCTCAGGATAGGGTGGCTGAAGAGGTGGCTAAGCAAATTGTATCTTACCTCCTTTACAGCTCTATAAAGAATGCTGTAAATGTTCCGAATATAAGTCCGGAGTTGATATCTACACTGAGACCGTATGCTATTTTGGCTGAAAGAATGGGATTAATCCAAACCCAGCTGACAGACAGTGCGATCCTCGAGGTCCAGATAAATTATTTAGGCAAGGTAACTGAATATAATGTGTCTCCTTTAACAACCGCCATGTTAAAAGGGCTTCTGAGTCCTATAGTTAAAGATCAGGTTAATTTTGTTAATGCACCTTTTATAGCTTCTGAAAGGGGCATAAAGGTGATTGAATCGAAGACAAGGGAGTCCGAAGATTTTGCAAGTCTAATTATGCTTGCGGTCAAGACATCTACTACCAACAATGTGCTATCCGGCACGATATTCGGGAATGAATTGCCGAGGATATTGAGAATTAATAATTTCTTTTTCGAGGCTGTTCCAGAAGGGCATAACCTATTAATAAGCAGCACGGATAAACCCGGTGTAATAGGTATGGTTACAGGTATTCTGGGGAAGCATAATGTTAATATAAGCGTCATGCAGGTTGGAGAGGAAAAAGAAAAAAAAGAAAACATAATACTGCTATCCACAAATATTGCCGCTGATAGTGAAACCATTGAAGAGCTAAGAGCATTGGAACATATATCTTCAGTTAGGAAGATAGAATTATAAGGACTTAATAAAAAGTGGGATAAATGACGGCATTGGGCTGTCACGTTTTGTTTGCGGCAAAATATGCTGCAATCCATGATAATATTTATTTTATTGAAGGAGGCAAAATGCAAACAAAGAAAATTTTTTTACCAGAGTCCGAGATTCCACGTCAATGGTACAACATCCAGGCAGATATGCCAACTCCTTTGGAACCGCCATTAAATCCCGAAACGGGAGAGCCGATTGGACCGGAAGCCCTCTCAGCTATATTTCCTATGCCGCTTATTGAGCAAGAGGTCAGTCATGAAAGATGGATTGATATACCGGAAGAGGTCCTGGAAAAGCTGCTTATTTGGCGGCCGACACCACTATACAGGGCGTATGCCCTTGAAAAATACCTGGAAACACCTGCAAGAATTTACTATAAAAATGAGGGTGTTAGCCCTCCTGGAAGTCATAAGCCAACTACTGCCATAGCACAAGTTTATTATAACAAGATGGCGGGAACAAAGGCAATTACCACTGAGACCGGTGCAGGACAATGGGGCAGTGGGCTATCCTTTGCGGGAAAGCTTTTTGGAATGCCTATTAAGGTGTGGATGGTTAGAATTAGCTATGATCAGAAACCATATAGAAGAATTATGATGGAGGTATGGGGCGGAGAATGCTTACCCAGCCCAAGCACTGCGACAAATGCAGGCCGTGCAATTTTAGAGAAGGACCCTGATTGTCCTGGTAGCCTTGGTATTGCTATATCAGAGGCTATTGAGGCCGCTGTGACTGGTGAGAATACAAAATATGCCCTGGGCAGTGTATTAAATCATGTTTTGCTTCATCAGACTATCAATGGTCTTGAAACCCAAAAACAGATGGCAATTGCCGGAGATTATCCTGATGTTATTATAGGCTGTGCCGGAGGAGGAAGCAATTTTGCAGGTAATTGTTTGCCTTTCTGCCGGGATAAGATAGCAGGTAAAGATATCGATATTATTGGCGTTGAGCCGGCATCATGCCCAACGATGACGATGGCCCCCTTTGCATATGATTTTGGAGATACAGCGGCAACTACACCACTTCTGCCAATGCATACCCTTGGCCATAATTTTATACCGGCCCCAATACATGCAGGCGGTTTACGCTATCATGGTATGGCGCCTATTCTAAGTCAGTTGATTTTGGATAATGTTATACGAGCGGAGAATATACAACAGCTTGAGACCTTTGAGGCAGGATTGATTTTTGCCAGGACTGAGGGTTTTATCAGCGCACCTGAGACCAATCACGCCATTGCATTGACTATAAGGGAGGCACTAAAGGCAAAGGAAGAGGGGAAAGAGAAGGTGATACTCTTTAATTGGAGCGGACATGGCCTTGTAGATATGATGGCCTACCAGGATTACCTTTCTGGTAAACTGGCTGACCACGCTATAGACGAAGAGGGCATAAAAAATGCCTTAAGAGATATCGCTCCCCTACCTAAACCAAGGCAATTCAAGGTTGGAAAAGTAGATTAAAATGAATTCCCACATGAATTTATTAAAATTTTGAATTCATGTGGGATTAAAGCAGGTAGATAGAGATGAACAATAGCATTACCCCGCCAGAAGAGGATTTTCAGATCCGATGTCCCAGGCTGGGCCATAAAATTTCCTTTTCATACTGCTCCAAGGAAAACAATGGTCTTCCCTGCCGTATGGCGCTTGATTGCTGGTACCTTTATTTTCCAGTGTATGAATATTTCAGACAAAAACTGACTGAAGAAGAGTGGAAAAAGGCCTTTGAATCGGAGGTTAAACCAAAGGTGGCCAGCATTGTGGAATTGATTGAAAAGGCTAAAAAGGTAAAGGCAGAAAAGTCATGAGACAGGAAATATTGCTTGGTAATGGCGCTATAGCCTTGGGACTTGTAGAATTTGGATGCCAGGTAGTCACATCTTATCCCGGTACGCCAAGCTCTGAGATTTTACCAGAGGTTGTTAGATTTGTAAAATCAGAAAAGCTTAATACATATACGGAATGGTCGACTAACGAAAAGGTTGCATTTGATACGGCCTTTGCTGCTGCCATCACCGGGAAGAGGGCGGCATGTTGCATGAAACAAGTTGGGCTTAATGTGGCCGCGGATTCGTTAATGAGCGCGGCTTATCTTGGAAATATAGGCGGTCTTGTTATTATATCATGTGACGATCCCGGACCTCATTCTTCACAGACTGAACAGGATACACGTTTTATGGCGAGACTTGCAAAGGTACCCGTATTAGACCCCTCTAGCCCACAGGAGGCCAGAGAGATGGTAGGCATGGCCTTTGATATATCAGAGGAGTTTGAAATACCAGTAATATTAAGGCCGGCTATCAGGGTGTCCCATGCTCGTCAAAGTATAACATTTGGTGAGATTAGATCAAACAATAAGGCAGCATCTTTCACAAAAAATCCATCAAGGTGGGCGGCTACGCCACGATTTCGACTCAAACTACACGGGGAATTAAACAAAAAATTGCTGGATATAGGAAGAAGGTTTAACACCCTGTCGGATTTTAATTTTCATAACCTTGAACCAGGTAAGAAATATCCCCTGGGTATAATTGCGGCTGGCATACCTTCTGCCGTTATCAGGGATTTTTTATCAGAGGAAGAACGGAACGATATTCCATTTTTGAAGATAGGTACCCCATATCCATTTCCTGATGACCTGGCGGAAGAATTCACATCAGCATGCGAAAAGGTGCTGGTAATAGAGGAGACAGATACACTTATTGAATATCTTCTTAGGGATAAAAAAAAGGTTTTAGGCCGGCTTTCCGGTCATATTCCCTCTGAGGGTGAACTTGTTCCTCAGGTTATACATAAACTGATCAGCCAGGTTCTGGGGCAAATGAGTCTCAAACCTTTGAATCCAGAAGATGATAATGAAATAACAGATTTAGTTGGCGGCTTGCAGCTTCCAGTTAGAAGACCAACCTTATGCCCTGGATGCCCCCATAGACCATCTTTTTTTGCAATAAAAAAGGCTCGGCCTAAGGCGATTTTCACATCAGACATAGGCTGCTATACCTTGGGGGTAAACCTTGGGGGTGTGGATACAGTTTTAGATATGGGTGCTGCTATAACTATGGCGGCAGGCTTTTATCATTCATTCGATCAGGACGAAGTGCAGCAACCTATCGTAGCCACTATTGGGGACTCAACATTTTTTCATTCCGGCACGGCTGGCTTATTAAATGCAGTGTATAACGGTGCACGATTTATACTTGTTATTCTGGATAATATGACAACTGCCATGACAGGTATGCAGCCGACTCCTGGCTTAGGCATAAGGGCGGATGGTAGCAAGGGAAATGCTATATCCTTAGAAAGAATTGTTGAAGGTTGTGGAGTCAATTTTATTGAGATTGTTGACTCTTATGATATTGATAAAATGATAAGATTACTTAAAAGGGCAACTGACTATGTGAATGATCCTGAAGGTGGAATTGCAGTAATAATTTCGAGACATCCCTGTGTTATTGCATACAAGGATGAGGGAGTGCCAGTAAAGAAAAAGGTTATTGTTACAGATGATTGTGTAGAATGCAATATTTGTCTTGAGCAATTTGAATGCCCGGCCCTTTACCATGATGATGAGCTTGGAAGAGTTAACATTAATAGGGAGATATGTGTGGATTGTGGTGAATGTATTCAGGTTTGTCCAAAAGGTGCTATAGTAGAAGTGCATGAAGGTTGAAGGTAGAAGTGTTTTAGTTGTTTTTTTATTACCTTGATAATTAATGGGAGGGTTTTTTTACACTATGGCATTAAATTTTTTAAAATGTTGTATAATGTAACTTAGAAGTATGCTTTGCTACATGATCGGATGTTTATCATTTGTTCAGTCAGTAGAATCTTTTATATAAATTGTAGATAAAGGCTATGACGACAACCAATATATTGTTATGCGGATTAGGGGGGCAGGGAATTCTTTTTATGACAAAATTATTTGCCCAGGCTGCAATGGATAAGGGTCTTAGTGTAATGGGCGCCGAGACTCATGGCATGGCTCAGAGGGGTGGTTCTGTGGTGTCACACTTAAGACTTGGAGAGGTAAAAGGCTCTCTTATAAGGGCAGGAACCGCAGATTTCCTTTTGGCTCTTGAGGAAAATGAGGCATATAGAAACCTACCGTTTCTCAAGCGGGGGGGCAGCATGTATGTTAACGCGAATCCAGGTAATTTTCCAAGGGAAAATGTAAGGGCCTATCTTGAAGATCATGGGATAATGTATCATTGTTTTTCGGCTACACAAACTGCTGTTGAAATGGGTGCGCCTAAGTCAGTAAACCTTGCGCTTTTAGGCTATTTTACTGGATTTAATGGGGGGGCTGTAAGGTATAAAGAGCTTGAAAGGACAATTGATAACATTAGTCCTGAAAAATTGAGGGTTTCTAACTTAGATATATTTAACGCTGGATTTAAGGTGGCTTATAATTGTTAATAAAAAATTATCCTTGACATACATATCATTTTTTTCTATGAGTTTTATATAGCTATAATATAGCTAACTATTCGGCCGAACGCTATGGCAAATACTGTGAGAGACTGTTTTCATTAATGAACGGGAAATAATAGATCAGTGGATTAAAGATTTAAAGCCGTATATTTGCTGTTTTTGGAAATGATGTATCAATTTTTATTGTTCGATAGCTGATGCAGGGCTTACTATATAATGTTTATGCCTCATTATTTTTCGATCCTTAAAGGATTTTTCAATTGGCATATGTTTATTCAGGAAATATAATAAAAGGGGGTGAGAACAGTAATAATATTTTTTGGGCGATAGTAGGTGCTATACTCAATCTTTAATTAGGAGGGTGGTCAAATGAAAAAGAAGATATTTTTGGTTTTTTTTGTTAGCCTTTTAGGGGTTGCCTTTTTTGCAATGGGATCCATAAAGGCTGAGGCAGCTCAAATTAAGCTTACCTATAGCAACTTTTTTCCGCCAACGCATATTCAGGCGAAATTGGCTGATGCATGGTGCAAAGAGGTTGAAAAGCGAACTGATGGAAGGGTTAAAGTGGAACATTACCCGGGCGGCACATTGACAAAAGCAAATCAGTGCTATGATGGGGTTGTGACAGGCTTATCTGATTTAGGGTTTTCCTGTTTGGCCTACACTAGAGGGCGTTTTCCTGTAATGGCTGCTGTTGATCTTCCATTAGGCTATCCCAATGGAAAGATTGCCACCAATGTCGTAAATGATGTGGCTAATAAACTTAACCCAAAAGAGCTACAGGACACAAAGGTAATGTATCTTCACGCCCATGGCCCTGGTATTATTCACACGAAGGGTAAAATGGTGACAAAGTTAGAGGAGTTAAAGGGCTTGAAGTTACGTGGCACTGGATTAAGTGCAAAATTTATAACGGCCCTTGGAGCTACTCCGGTTGCAGCCCCAATGCCGGAGACCTATCAAATGGTTCAGAAGGGTGTAGTAGATGGCTCTGCTTATCCATTTGAAACTAATAAAGGTTGGAGGTTGGGTGAGTTGACAAACTATGCTGCAGCCGCATTTTCCGCAGCATATACTACCTCATTTTTTGTTGTCATGAACATAGATAAATGGAATTCACTGCCTGCA
This sequence comes from Deltaproteobacteria bacterium, assembly GCA_018400255.1. GTDB lineage: Bacteria > Desulfobacterota > DSM-4660 > Desulfatiglandales > B25-G16 > M55B121. The sequence goes on along the minus strand of JAGYMO010000059.1, from coordinate 2,987 downwards.
GATGTTCAGAAAATAATAGAAGACATTAATCAGGAATGGATTGAAAGACATGGAGCTGCCTGGGATGACAGCGACATGGAGGGCATTAATTATTTCCTCAATCATGGCGGTGTGATAATTGGGCTTGACGCAAAAGAATCTGCCAAATGGAAGGATGCTGTAAGGCCGGTTATTGACGAATACATAAAGGAAATGGATGGAAAGGGATTTAATGGTAAGGAAATTGTTGACTTAACCATGGAAACCATTGCCAAATATAGCAAATAAATTGTTTATAAGGGAGGGGCCAGCCTTTAATTTAGGCTAGGGCCCCTTTGTATTAGTGTTTTGCTTTTAATTAAGGAAATTTGATTTATGGATACCTTTTCAAATATAATTGATTGGATTTCAGATAAGCTAAAAATTATAGGCGCTGCATGTCTTGTTGGCATGACCTTTTTAACCTGCGCGGATGTAGTAGGGAGATTATTTCGCCACCCGATTTTTGGGTCAGTTGAACTTGTTGCCTCTATGTCAACTCTGGCAGTGGCTATGGCGCTTCCCTACACTCATAAAAGCAAGGGTCATGTAGGTGTAGAGCTTTTAGTGCGTCTTTTATCGACCAAGACTCAGTTAATTATTGACACATGCGCGGCAATTTTAAGCCTTGCATTGTTTGCCCTTGTAACCTGGAGAATGGCTTTATATGCTAATACAATGCATAAATCCGGGGAGGTTTCCTTAAATCTGCAATTCCCTACCCATATTATAATCTATATTGTATCATTTTGCTTTCTTATTTTTCTTCTTTTTATACTGCAAGAAATTATTAAAAATATAAAAAGGTTAAAGTCCGAATGAGCCCTACCACTATAGGTATTTTAGGCATTTTAATAATGGTTATCATATTTTTTTCCCGGATGCCTGTGGCCTATGTTATGGCCATGGTAGGGTATTTAGGTTTTACCATAATGATATCAGGAAAGGGTGGCCTAAACCTTTTATCAAGAAATATATATGATGTATTTGCCTCTTACGGACTAACCACTATCCCCTTGTTTGTTCTTATGGGGCAGTTGGCATTTAATAGCGGTATAAGCCATAGGTTATACAATGCAGGTTACAAATGGCTTGGTAGCACGAGGGGAGGGCTTGCAATGGCAACTGTATCAGCCTGTACTGCCTTTGGGGCTGTTTGTGGATCAAGCCCTGCTACAGCGGCCACAATGGCGACCGTGGGCCTTCCTGAGATGAAAAAATATAAATATGCGGATTCCTTATCAACGGGGGCAGTTGCGTCAGGAGGCGGATTAGGCATGATTATGCCCCCCAGCGTTGTGATGATAGTTTATGGCATCCTGACTGAGCAGTCTATCGGGGCGCTTTTTGTTGCGGGCATTTTTCCGGCAATCCTTGTCACCATTTTATTTATAATAGCCATATATATAACTTGTACATTGTATCCAGAGCAGGGACCTCCAGGAGATCATTTTACTTGGAAGGAAAAAATCAAGTCATTGCTTGGTATGAGCGAGACACTGGCTGTTTTTATACTGGTTATTGGGGGGTTGTTTATAGGCCTCTTTACGCCAACCGAGGCTGCTGCCGTAGGGGCCTTTGGAATGCTTGTTGTATCCATTTCAAGTAAGCAACTCACATGGAAGGGATTTTTAAATGCCCTCTATGAGACCCTCGGGACATCTTGTATGGTAATGATGCTTATAGCAGGGGCAACTATCTTTGGTAAATTTCTCGCAGTAACAAGGATCCCCTTTGATATAGCTACGTGGGTTAGCGGTTTTGATCTGCCAGCTTTTATCATCATAGGTATAGTAATAGTTATTTATTTTATAGGCGGGTGTTTCATGGATGCACTTGCCTTTGTTACACTTACAGTTCCTATTTTTTTCCCCGTGGTCATGGCACTTGGTTATGATCCCATTTGGTTCGGAGTAATTATTGTAATGACTACCGAGATGGGGGTTATTACACCGCCTGTTGGTATAAATGTATATGTAGTCTTTGGTGTTGCGAGAAGGATTATAGGTGAGGTTCCCCTTGAATCTATATTTAAAGGTATATTGCCCTTCTTGCTTGCTGTTATTACAGGCGTTATTATCCTTATCATGTTTCCGCAGATTATCCTTTTTTTACCAAATGTGATGTATTAACTTTTTAAGCCGCACTGCTTGAAGTATGATTTCCCTTTAGGCTTAATTTATTAGAGGCTTTTCATTCTTTATTATGTGATCGAACATGCTCATGATTTTTCATGAAACATGGTAATTTAATGAAAGATAGGTTATTACTAATCCTGAAAAAGCTCCAAGTATTTCTCCGATGCTATTTTTTTAATACAATTGATTCTCTAGCCTAATACATTTGCTTGATAAATATTACGCATGTATATACTATACTATAGTAAGGATAAAAACATATTTTCAGCCCGAAGGGCAGTTAATAATTTGATTATGAGATAAAAAAACAGATTGCATGTGCGGATTTCTAACAATAATGGTCAAATAGCAGCACTACGGTTTTTATTATTGACTTTAATCTTTTGTTTTATATACATTTAAGAACTATATACGAAAGCTTCTTGACCATAATTTCGATTTAAGAGATTTTATTATTGAAAGGAGGTGAAACATATAGATAAATAAATCAATCATATTATTAAAATAGGAGGAGGAAGTTATGGATTCGAGTACTTATAAAATAATTGAACTTGTGGGGACCAGCCCCGAATCGTGGGAAGGTGCGGCTAAAAATGCTATTAATACTGCTTCCAAGAGTCTTCAAGACTTAAGAATTGCAGAGATTACGAAACTCGACTTAACAATTGAAAACGGCAAGGTTACTGGCTTCAGGACAAGGATAAATGTTTCTTTTAAATACCATGAGTAAAAATTAAAACTTTTAGCCAAATGGCCTTTTAAGGTTTATTAAGGTCATTTGGCTTTACCCCGACCGCAGAAAGCCACGGCTTTAGCCGTGGATGAATGTGC
>JAGYMO010000058.1 GCA_018400255.1 Deltaproteobacteria bacterium | reverse complement strand
GAACTACGGTAATATTAGTATTTTTATTAGCGCTGCAATAATGTTTCTTTTAGCCCTATATATCTCATTCTATATCGCCTTTTTTCCAATTATTCTAAATTTCTTTAAAAATGAGAATAATATCCTCCCCATTTTCTGGGGCGCAAGTGCGTGGATTGCCTTAGAATATCTAAGGGCTCATTTACTGACCGGCCTTCCCTGGTGCCTTTTAGGATATAGCCAATATTCCATAATTTCGCTAATTCAGATATCGGACTGTACAGGCGTGTATGGAGTTTCATTTATAATTGTTATTGTAAATCTTTTAATTTACAATTTAATTTTTAATTTCAACATAATAAAAGCAAAAAAATTAGTTATAAAAACAATTTTTACATCTATCCTTATGGGCTCAGTCATCTTATATGGCTATTATGCGCTAAATAAAAAAACAGGGTTCGAAACAGCTAAAGAAAAAATAAGGGCAGCCCTTATCCAAGCAAACATTGATCAAACCTTAAAATGGCGTCCCGAATTCCAAGAAAAAACAATAGATATCTATAGAAAACTCTCGAAAGAATCAGCATTTTTTAATCCTGATATTATTGTCTGGCCTGAAACCGCTGTGCCATTTTTCTTTCAGGAGATGTCAAAATTTTCTGAAGAAATTTTCAAAATATCAAAGGTTAGTGGTGCAAACATTCTCTTCGGCTCCCCCGCGTATTCTAGAGAGATGGATAAGATTAGATATTATAACAGGGCCTACTTAATTAATAAGGATAAAATTTTAGGTTATTATGATAAAGTTCACCTTGTGCCATTCGGAGAGTACGTTCCATTAAAGAAGTTTCTCCCCTTTATCCATCGATTAGTTGTAGCTTCAGGTGATTTTTTACCCGGAAAAAGCATTAATCCTATAACTATGGGCGATATTACAATCGGTCCGTTAATTTGTTTTGAATCTATTTTCCCGAATATATCCCGCATCCATTCACGCCATGGATCTGATTTACTCGTGAATATAACTAATGACGCATGGTTTGGTAAAACAAGTGCCCCCTATCAACATCTATCCATGGCAGTATTCCGTTGCGTAGAAAACGGTTTGCCTATGTTAAGGGCAGCTAATACAGGCATCAGTGCCTTTATACTTCAAAACGGAAAGATAGTGAAAAAGGGCAGGCTATTTACAGAAGAGGTATTAATGGAAGAAATAAAATGCGGTAGCAATAGAACATTTTACTCAAAATATGGGGATATTTTTGCTATAATTATACTATTAGCTTTTTTCGTCAAATTATTCTGGTTAATCTTAATGAAAAAAAGAGGTTAGTATTATGCATGATTTAGATGTTACTGAAAGGTTAAGGCTTCTAAACAAAACATTAGATGATCTCTGGGAGCATCTTTGACCTTACAAATGTTAAAGAAAGGCTAACAATAGTTGAAAATACATTGTCTAAGGCTGATTTCTGGAATAATAATCAAAATGAGGCAACTGCATTAAGTCAGGAAAGGGGATTTCTCAATAACCAATTAGATGAATGGTGGAAATATAAAAATGGGATAGAAGAAATCAGCATGATGATAGAATTAGCCGAAGAAGAGAATGATGAGAATTTTTTCGCCGACGTAAAAAAACAATTTTATGCATTAGAAAAAGAAATAGAAATATACGAACTTCAAACATTGCTTAAAGATAAAGATGATAAAAGAAATGCAATTATCGCTATAAATGCAGGAGCAGGAGGGACAGAATCTCAAGACTGGGTGGAAATGTTGTTCAGGCTTTACCTGAAATGGGCTGAGTCAAGAAACTATAAAGCCAGTATTATTGATTACTTACCTGGAGACGAAGCTGGTATAAAGAATGTAACATTTACGGTTAACGGACCTTATGCATATGGTTATCTTAAATCAGAACATGGTGTACACCGCATGGTAAGGATATCACCTTTTGATGCAAACAGTAGAAGACACACATCCTTTGCATCTATATCAATTGTACCAGAGATAGAAGATGATATAACATTGGAAATACAAGAAAAGGATATCAAAATAGAGACTTTCAGGGCAAGTGGTCCAGGTGGTCAGCATGTCAATAAAACTAGCTCAGCTATAAGAATTACCCATTTACCTACTAATATAGTTGTGCAATGCCAAAACGAAAAGTCACAGCATCGCAATAAGGATTTAGCATTAAAAATCCTTAAGGCAAGACTATATGCGTTGGAAAAGGAAAAGCAAGAAAAGAAGAAGCAGCTTAAACATCAGGGCCAAAAAGATATAGCTTGGGGAAGCCAAATAAGGTCTTACGTTTTTAACCCTTACAGGCTCGTAAAAGACCATAGGACAAATCTAGAGATTGGCGATGTTGATAGGGTAATGAATGGTGACATAGATGAATTTATTTACGCCTACCTAAAATGGCTCCAGAATTAGCATTTAAAACCGGACTTATCGCGAAACCTTGTTAAAGCACACAAAACCTTTAATAACTAAAAAAATAGGCAGCCTTTAAAAAGGCTGCCTTTAAAAACAACATCAAAGCTTATTCGACGGGGTTACCTGCCTTTACCCAGGCCTTCCATCCGCCATCTAAATTTTTGACATTTTTATATCCCATTCTCACTAAGGTGAAAGTTGCTAAGCTAGCTCTACCACCTGTTTTACAGTATACGACGATCTCTTTATTTTTATCAGAAATCGTATTTTCAATTTTGAATTCAAGAAGGCCTCTAGGTATATGTATTGCACCCGGTATATGCCCTGACTTAAATTCCTTTTCGGTCCGGACATCTAAAAATACCGCGCCACCTTTATCAAATATACCCTTTGCAGCAGCTACATCAACTACGGCAATACCCTTTCTTGCCTCTTCAATAAAATCTTTTGCCACCATATCCTTGGCTGTTGCAAGAGGTGCATTGAATGCAAGTGCTGCGCTTATCATTAAAACTGCCATTAATATTATATTCTTTTTTTTCATTTGTCTTTCTCCTTTTAGTTAATTTTCATTGGGCTTTAACTGCCACAATTAATCGCTTAATAAAAATTGTTTTATTGTACTTTATTCTACCACCCCCTTTCTAGATTCAATATATTCTAAGTCTTATTTCTGAGAATACTTTACATAATCTTACGCAAGATTAAAGATCAATATACCTTCCAGGGTGTGCATTTTCTAAAGTTTTTATTTATGATATTCGGCAAAGTTAAATGTAATCTTTTATCATTCCTCCCATAATTATAGATTACCTCATTGTTTAAATTATCAAGCTACTTTTTTACTATCTCAAAGCGAGAGAAGCTCCTGTAGTTTTTTAGTGCGTTAGAAAAATCTACCTATACATAAACCCGCAGTAACATAGACAGTAATAAGATTATCCGTCTTTTCTTCAAAAGAAAAGCTTGGTCTAAGTTATCAGGGCGACTTTTGCTCTAAGGTATATCAACAGTTATTTAGGCTGCCATTTCTGGCTTCTTGGAATCATACTATCTGGCACTGTTACTCCCTTGTTTGCCGCCTTTTCACTCGCCTCCACATCTTTTTCAAGTAAAAAAAGATCCTTATTTCCATGACAAGAATTACAACTGGAGTTTTGTTTAGTCTTTCTCACTACATTATGAGGGGTAGCGAATTTCCATGTAGGCAGCTTGTCGAAATTATCAAGTCCATTTTTAACATAAAACTCGAATGATTCTTTATCGATAGGTGCATGCCTTAAAACTGCAAATTTTTCTGGTCTTTTTTCAGACTTTAATGGATTAAGGCCAATCTTAAAGTCAAGCCATGAGCTTTTAGTTTTATAGAAACTGTTCCCGTGTTCATCATCAGCCACATGACAGGAAGAACAATTCTTATATGTCTGGGAATGGCAAACTTGACAGGTTGCCTTATCCTTATGTATTCTATGGGTTATAACATTCTCCGCATTTTTATCATAAATTTCATCGTGGCAGTCAATGCATTTGGGGCCATTCTCAACGGCATACCTGTGTTCATATTCCTTTCCGTCGCCATGCATCTCTTCGCCTGTGTGGCACTTATCACACTTCATGTATTTCGCCTTATGAACATCCGGGTTCGTTCCCTCATTCTCTCCAAAATATTCCTTTTGTACTCGACTACCGTGGCATGCAGTGCAAACCTCTTGCATGGGCGGCTTCCTCGTAAATAAATGACCCTCCAAAAATCCACCCTCAACTGATTCCGGCCTACTTATATGACATTGACCACAGCTACTGTGGCACGAAGAGCAGTTTTTTTCCATAGCACAGCCTAACTTATTGTATACAACCGAATTAGCAGTTGCCCTCTGGTCCATTATCAATTTGTAAGGTCTTAGACTTACATGAAGGCTTGTTTTGTAATTTTCAGTAATCTCGTCATGACACTCGCCACATGCCTTTTCTGCATCCGGGTAAGTAGGGTCTTTAACAACGCCATTATGGGCTGTTTTCCAATCCGGATCATCAGGATTACCACCATGGCAATCAACACATGCTATCTGTCCATGATTCTCGTCCTCTAAAAAGTCACTGTCAACAAAGATCTTTTCATGCGGGGCCAACGGCTCCACAGCCCCGCCTCAGCCCTCACCTTCTGATTGTGCAGACTTAACAGTAGATTTGTTTTTTGCAATCTCTCTTGTTGCGTCTATCAATTTTTTAGCACTAGAGTGACATTTAAAGCACTCGCTTTCCTCAGATGCATTAATTACAATAGGGCTTCCAACAACAAAAATTACGAAAAAAACAACAGAAACTACAGTCTTCCATAATCGCTTCATTGTAAAACACCCTCCTTTCTATATTAAAAAGTAACCTTTTATAAATTTACATAGATTCTTCAAAGATCATGTATCTTCAAAATCATATATTTCTTAAGGTAGAGTCTCCATGTGCTGATTTTCAATTCACTGGAGATAAATAATGCTACGCCTAATCCATTCTGTAAGTGTTTAGGTGTATGGGTAGTTGATTTAGGCGATTATTGGCAAACGCCGAAAAAGGTTGAAAAATGGGAGAAAATTAAAATTTATAAAAACCTATATTACATTTAGTTTAAAATAATACATAGCATACACAAAATGCAATGTCAAAATTTTTGTGGTAAAATTCGAAAATTTTTAACCTGTTTATGAAATAGGCGAAAGGTTGTACTTTTTCATTTTCCTCCACAGTGTACTCCTGTCAATATGCAAAAGCCTGGCAGTCTCTTTCAAATCCCACTTGCATTGGTCTAAAAATTCTAGAATAGTTGCACGCTCACTAACCGCCAATGGTTTTAGGCTATCTTGCGATGAAACGCGCAGAACCCTCAATTTAGATTCTGCAGGTCCTTTCTCAAACAGTACTTGGGATAAGTCATAATGATGAATGATTTCATCCTCGCTAAGAACAACAGCGTTTTCAATTATATTCTTTAACTCCCGGATATTTCCAGGATAATCATATCTTAAAAGTAATTGCATAGACCTTTTGGAAACATTGGCTATACTCCTGTTCATATCAAGATTAGAATCAGCTAAAAATTTCTCAATGAGTAACGGGATATCAGCTTTTCTCTCTCTCAATGGGGGCAAGAGAATTTCTATTACATTTAACCTGTAATACAAATCACTTCGAAAAAGATTATGTTCTATCATGCCCCTGATGTCTTTGTTTGTAGAGGAAACAACCCTCACATCTACCTTAACAGGCTTGGTAGAACCTAAAGGGAAAAACTCCTTATCATCCAACACTTGAAGGATTTTGCTTTGAAGCATCATCGGCAAATCGCCTATTTCATCTAAGAATATAGTCCCTCCCTGTGCAAGTTGAAACATTCCGGGTTTATTTTTCTTAGCATCAGTAAATGCACCCTCTATATATCCAAACAGCTCTGATTCTAAAAGGTGTTCAGGGAGAGCAGCGCAGTTTATCTTTATATATGGCCCTTCCGAACGATTAGATAGATTATGAAGGGCCCTGGCTATCAAATCCTTTCCAGTGCCAGTTTCTCCTAAAATCAAGATACTTGAAAGGCTTTCAGCAACTGATGGAAGCATCTCAAAGATTTTCTTCATCTTCTCATCCCTGCCAACGATATCACCGATTTCATAGGATTCCTTGAGTTTCTTTTCCAGGGTAACTTCACGGTATCTATCCCTAAAGGAGCCAACACCTCCAATCAGATTGCCATCTTCATCTTTTAATACAGATCCGGTAATGCTAATAGGCACAGCCTGCTTAAACTTGTTTAATATAACAACGTCCCCTCCGGAATTATCCCTTTTTGACTTAATGGCCTCTTTAAGATAACAACCTCTAGGGCAAAGCCCCCGCTTAAAAACATCATGGCAGTATTTTCCAAGAACATCCTTCTCTGAAAGTCCTGTAATCTCTTCAGCAACTTTGTTAAAAAATGTAATCCTCCATTGTCTATCAACAGTAAAAATACCAAAGGAAACACTGTTCAAAATATTCTTATAATTTTTTAAAAAAATCTTATCCAAAATAGAACAGCCTCCCTAAAAATAAAGAAAAACGCTATATCTTTAAGCTGAGTTACCCGGAACTCATTTCTCATTACTCAATATTGATGGGTTCGTAAAAAGTCATTTTACCCCGACTGCTCTGGCCAATAATCTACTGACGGAAACAATCTCCTTTCTGTATGGGGTAAGAATAGACTTGCCACATACTCATCCATAAAAGGCAGGTATGTAGAAAGCTCTATGTTTGTCATCATCTTTGCTATCTCGATGGTTCTGTCAAAGGCATGGCTGGATAAAAGGGCCATGCGGGCGCCCATGAGGGAGCTATTGCCAACAAATTTAATCTTGTTCGGGTCAATATCCGGCAAAAGGCCTATAGCGATGGCCTTTGGAATATTTAAATAATTCCCAAAACCACCCGCGACGAAAAAGGTGTCTATAGCATCAAAACCCATGCCTATATAATCTACAAGCGATTTAATAGCCGCAAAAACAGCACCTTTTGATCTTATCAGATTGCTTATTTCCGATTCGTTAATCGTAATATTTTCTCCATTCTCTGTTTCATTAGAAAATGCGATGATGTACGCTGGCTCATCGTCTATCTCAATTAGCCTCTCACTCTTTAGAGAAAGGTTAAAATTTCCCTGTTGGTCAATAATCTTGTTTCGAACAAGCTCATAAAGGCAGTCAATCAATCCTGAACCGCAAATGCCTCTCGGTTTTACCTTCCCAATCAATTTATATTTGACCTCATCTTTATCTATTTCAATTTTCTCAATAGCGCCTAATGTAGCTCTCATACCATAGTTAATTCCTCCTCCTTCAAATGCCGGCCCTGCAGAAGCTGAGCAGCAAACAAGCCAATCATTGTTGCCCATGGCAATCTCTCCGTTTGTCCCAACATCTATCAATAGCTTTGTTTCAGGCTTATCAGCAATGCCAGTAGCTAAAACGCCGGCTACTATGTCACCACCTACATAGCTGGCAACATCTGCGATTGTCTCCAACACCGCTTCCGGATTTCCATGAATATTTATATCGCTGGCCAATATCTGGGGAAAAATATGGGCAGTCGGAACATAAGGATCTAATCTAATTGAACATGGAACAAGTCCTAAAAGAAGATGACTCATAGTGGTATTGCCTGCAGCAACAATAGAATTGATATCCCCAATATTTACCCCCTTCTTTTCGCAAAGGTTTTTAATTAGACTATTAATGTTTTCCACCACAGCCTCGTGAAGAGGGTTAAGCCCCTTTTCTCTACCGCATGAAAATACAATTCTCGATATGACGTCTTCACCATAATGAGCCTGAAGATTATGGCTAGCCTCTACACCAATTACCCTGCCGGTTTTTAAATGTATCAACTGTGCCACAATAGTCGTAGTTCCAACATCAACGGCTATACCATAGTTATCATTACTTGTATCTCCGGGTTCTATCTGTGATATTCTCCATATATCACCGTGTTTAACAATGGTAGCTGTTATCTTCCAATCATTATTACGCAACTTTTCCGCCAAACCCCGGAGGCAATGGAATGATATTTCAAAGGAATGATAGTTTAACTTTTTTCTGATCTCTCTAATAACACGGTCAATGTCGGCTATATTATCCTCAGAGGTAGGTGCTGGGAGTCCCAAGTATATCTTCTGTACTAAAGGTTCAAAAAAAGAAAGGGGATCAGACGCTACCCTTGCTACAGAAACCGCCTCTGGTTTACTATAATCAACTACAGACTCATCCATCAAAATCTGCTCTGATTCAATACGCGATTCAGGCGGAATAAATACCTCAAGATCATCAATGACCTCAGTCTGGCATGCAAGGACATAACCTTTTTTTATCTCTTCCTTACTAAAAAAGGCTATTGAATTCTTATCAGGTTTAAATTTCCCTTTAGTAACTTGTACTTTACATTTTCCACAGACTCCCTGGCCCCCGCATAGACTGTTTACATAAACACCCGCCTTCTTTGCGGCCTCAATTAAAATGGTACTCGCCTTTACTTCAACCTTCCTGCCGTCCGGCATAAAATTAATCTTATAAATGCTCATTATTTATATTCTCCATATCTTAGATATCATTATTTACTATTTACTCCCTTTGCCTCTCTTTCCATTCTGTAACGTTTTTCGCTTTTTCTACAAAGTTCCCATATAATGCACGATGATCTGAACTTACAATAAGTACATGGATCTGTACACGCCTCACAATTATCCAAACATTCCTGGCAATAGCCAAGGCCCATCTTCTGGCAAGTCACCTTGGCCTCCCTATCAGGGTGAAAACGACATTTCATAACTTTAAATCTCCATGTTCTAAGAATAACACCTGCTTTGCCATCCAGGTTTACGCAAGCATAAAGACAAAAACAGCTTGAAGCCAAAGCACATTAAGCTGCCAAGGAAAAGATTATTGTAATATATCTCTTATTTACTTACGCACTTCTTAGATCTTCCTCCATCAGTTTAGTACAAATAATTAAATTAAAGCCCCCAAAAAATATTCCTTACCAAAGCAAACAATTTTTTAAAGTGCACCTAACCCCCGATTGTAACTATCTTTGTGTATAGCGTTTAAAATGAAAAATTTTGGAAACAGATCTCTGAAAGATAAAACTTGTATCTGTATCTTTCCTTTTGTTTCTTTCACTCTAAACAATTATAACTAACGCAGTAATACTAACATTATAGTCATCTATTAAGCGTTAATTTCTGGGGGAAAAAGGGAGGGGTTTAATTCATATAAAGGAGTCCCAAGCATTGACGCCTCTACGAGAGGGCCTAACTTGGGACTCATAAAACCAGCAGCCTTAAGCTCGGCTATTAAAGAATCGACCCTGTTAATTAAGGAAAGCTCCATGCATGCCTTTTTTATTTGGTTTGCATCTATAGTATTATTAAGAGATCGTTTTATTATAGATTGTGCTAAATCCGGCATCTGATTAAAGTTTGGATCTTTTAAATCTCTAAAAAATTCCAAGACTGCATTTCTTATATCCCACTTTCCTGTGTCCAAGGAATACCTAACGAGATACCTCACAACATTTGGCATCTCAAAAAGTTCATTATCCTTAAGCAATAATAGCCTATCCTCCCAGTCCGAGCTCTTTTTCGTCCTGATCGGTAATAAAAGTCGCCATTCATCGCTTAGAAGGATAACCTCAGCGGCATTATCTCCAATAAGTCCTCCAATTTTTTGGTATAAAACACTGTGTACACTATGCGCGTAAAGAAGAACCTTCGCTAAATCAGGGATTAATTCTTTGTCGCCTATAAAAAATAAGGCTGACCTCAAGTTACGCTCCTTTTCATTCCCCATTGT
>JAGYMO010000057.1 GCA_018400255.1 Deltaproteobacteria bacterium | reverse complement strand
CCAATTTCTATTTTCAAATTTCAAGTTTCAAGCCGTGAACGGCTACAATTTATCTTAATTTACACACATATTAAAATTATAAGACCAAAATCACTTCAACATTAGGCGTACTAAAAAATAAAGTCTAGTATAAAGAGCAGGATAAATAATAACCTTTATTTACTGATGTAATGCTATAATGTCTTATATTCAATTTAAATACTCTTTGCTATAATTAATTTTTTATTATTATCCTTTGATAGTATATCATTGGGCCAGGTTGACAAACGCTTACATGAACTTAAAATTAGGTAATGGTATTTTTTAATAAATCTAACCTTATTAGGGTATAATAGTATAAACCACATACTATACAATATGCATTAAAATATAGGTAAAAATGCCTCTTAAAAAATACACTATATTTTTGAATCATAATTTCTGGAGAAAACAATGCTTGAGTTAAGAGATGTAAGTTTTGCGGTTTCAGATATCACATCTGATGGCGCTGATGCAAAGAAGACAATTGTTGATGGGATTAGTTATATATTTGAAACAGGTAAATTCTATACAATAACCGGACCTAACGGCAGCGGAAAAACTACCCTTGCAAAAATTATCATGGGTATAAACCAGGTAACATCCGGCAGTATTATATTTGAAGGGAAAGACATAACTAACGCGACTATTACAGATCGAGCCAGATACGGAATTGCCTATGGTTTTCAACACCCCGCAAGATTTAAGGGGATTACATTCAGGGATTTACTTTCAATTGCAAGCGGGAAAGATGATGAAGATGAATTAGTGAAGATCTTAGTAAGATGTGGAATATGCCCTGTTGAGTTCATGGGTAAAGTTGTAGACAGCAACCTTTCCGGAGGCGAAATAAAAAAAATCGAGCTGGCTACAACCATTGCTCGTAACCCCGTGGTTGCTATCTATGACGAACCTGATACAGGCATTGATTTATGGACAATAGATCCCATGGTTCGTCTTCTTAAAAGGGAGCAGAAAGAGCTTAATACAACAACCATTGTTGTAAGCCATAACAAGGCATTTCTTAATGCTGCGGATGCGCTCATTCTGATAAAAGATGGTAAAATCGCATACTCAGGAGAACTGGAGGGAGCCAAATCCATTTTGGGTGACTTGACCGAATGCGACTATAATGAAATTTGTGAGGGGGAACTTGATGCTAGCTGGATTAGATAAAGAGCTTTTGAAAAATGTTGCGGATTTAGAAAACATCCCAAAGGGTGCTTATAGTATCAGAAAAAATGGTGCAACCCTTTCCCGTGAAATATCTCCAAATATTATCATCGAAGACAACGCTAAGGGAAATGGCATAATTGTTACAATAAAGCCCGGGACTGTAAATGAATCTGTTCATATTCCAGTAATTGTAAGTCAGGCTGGGCTCCATGATCTGGTTTATAATACATTCATTATTGGAGAAAACTCCGATGTAACGATTATTGCCGGCTGCGGAATTCACTGTGGTACATCAAAATCGGAAGGGCATGAAGGCATTCATGACTTTCAGGTAGGTAAAGGTGCCAGGGTAAAATATGTTGAAAAGCATGTGGCCATTGGAGATGGCCAAGGTGAGCGCAGCCTTAATCCTACTACGAAGGTATTTTTAGGAGAAAATTCCCATGTGGAAATGGAGTTAACTCAATTAGGAGGGGTTAGTAAAGCAAATCGCATTAATGATGCAAATCTATCCGCAGGAAGTTCACTTATTATTAAAGAGCATGTCTTGACGGATTATGAGCAAAATGCATCATCTGAAAATAATATCATTCTTGAGGGTGATAACAGTTCAGCCAATATGGTTTCCCGCTCTGTTATTAAGGGCAACTCGAAACAATTTTTTTATGCCACCATTGAGGCCCGCGCAAAGTGTCTTGGGCATATAGAATGTGACGCTATTATAATGGATAATGGAATAAATGAAACTATTCCATCACTCAAGGCCCTCCATCCTGATGCAGAGCTTACCCATGAAGCCTCTATTGGCAAGATAGCTAACGACCAGCTTATGAAGCTTATGAGCCTTGGTTTGACATACGATGAGGCAGTAAATCGTATTATTCAGGGCTTCTTAAAATAAATAGATTTTTTAAAAAATAGTGGAGCCCCACGGGCAAACCCTTGGCACCACTTGGTTTCGCCGATTCGCTTCGCGAACGGCGGGGCTCAGTGG
>JAGYMO010000056.1 GCA_018400255.1 Deltaproteobacteria bacterium | reverse complement strand
TCCCTGCTCCCAAAGCAGGTGCGCTACCAGACTGCGCCACGCCCCGAATATAGGGTTTTAATACCTGCTTTTTTCTAATAAAGCAAGAAAATTATAATCAAAATTTTTATGCATTTCTTTTTAGTTTATCTTTTTATTGACTTTGAGGCAACGAGATAATATGTATCTAAACAAAAACAAAAAGGAAAATAAAATCATGATAGATATTCAAAATCAAATAGATGATAGAAATATAGATATAGATAAGGTCGGGATAAAGGACATAAGGTATCCTATAACGGTTCGCGACAAGGAGATAAAGACGCAACAGACAGTTGCCATGATAAATATGTATGTCAACTTACCAAAAAACTACAAGGGCACGCACATGAGCAGGCTTATTGAAATCCTTAATGAGCATGACAGAAGCATATCAATACAAAATTTTTCTGATATCCTGCTTACCATGAAAAAAAGGCTTAATGCTGAAAGCGCTCATATTGAGATTTCCTTTCCATACTTTGTAATGAAATCCTCTCCTGTCACCCATAGCCAGGGGCTTATGGATTATCAGATCACCTTTAAGGGGAGTTTAAATAAGGGGAAAGACCTTGTAGTTATGATCAACGTACCTATTACCACCCTTTGCCCATGTTCTAAGGAGATAAGTCGTTTTGGTGCTCATAATCAGAGGGGAGAGATAAGGTTGCAGGTTAGATTTAAAAAGTTTATATGGATAGAGGATTTAATAAAACTTGCAGAGGAATGTGCCTCCTGTGATGTTTACTCTGTTTTAAAGAGAGAGGATGAAAAATTCGTTACTGAAAGGGCCTATGAAAACCCAAAATTTGTTGAAGATATTGTAAGGGATGTGGCAGAAAGGCTTGAAAAAGATCCAAACATAACCTGGTTCGCTGTGGAATCGGAAAACTTTGAATCTATTCACAATCATAATGCCTATGCCTATATAGAAAGAAGAAAAGAGTAATATTATTTTTGAAATTAAAGGAGAACGTTATGCCTGAAGATCTTAAAGGGATGTATCGGACAGTTATGGATGACCATTTTCCATCCAGTATTACAATTCAGTTTGGAGATCAAAAACTGGAATACAGGAAAAGGGCATGGAAGATACCTGATGAAAAAACTGGGGAGCTCATTGAGAAGGGATTAAGATATGGGGAAAACCCGGGCCAGGAGGCAGCCCTTTATGAGCTTATAAATGGAAACCTTGTCCTTGGTGAATGTCATTTTATCCAATCAGGTAAGGCCCTTGTATCAAACATAACAGAAGAGCAAATGATACAAAGTGGAAAACACCCGGGAAAAATCAACCTGACAGATGTTGACAATGCCCTTAATATACTGAAATATCTTTCCACAGGCCCTGCTGCGGTAATTGTTAAGCACAATAATCCCTGCGGTGTAGCCTATGGACCAAATATATTGGATGCCTATAGCAAGGCAAACATGGCGGACAGAATAGCTGCCTTTGGCGGATGCGCGGTATTTAACAGACCAATTGATAAGGATACGGCCTCACTGATAAGCAATAATTATCTTGAAGTAGTAGTTGCGCCTGACTTTGAGGAAGACGCTTTATCTTTACTTAAAAAAAGTCCGAATATAAGGATAATAAAAATCAGCAGGATTGATAAGTTAGACGAATACACAAATGAGCGTTTTGTTGATTTCAAAAGTCTTATTGATGGAGGCATTATTGTCCAGCAATCTCCTTTAAATAAAATCAAGACACCTGTTGATTTTGAGCTCGCATCTACTAATTATAAGGGAAAGCTCTACACTATTGAAAGAAGGCCATCAGAGGATGAGTACGCCGATATGCTATTTGGCTGGCAGGTGGAACAAGGTATCACGTCCAACTCGGTAATCTATGTTAAGGATGGCGTTACGGTTGGTATTGGTACAGGGGAACAGGACCGGGTTGGAGTGGCTGAGATAGCTATTTACAAGGCATACAGTAAGTATGCGGATTCCCTTTGTTTCGGAAAGATTGGCATTCCATACAAAAACATGGAGGCTGATGTAAAAAAAAGAATAAGAGAGAAGTCCCTAAAAGAGGAGATAGATAAAGAAACAGCAAATGCACATGGCGGGCTCATAGGGGCAACCATGGTATCAGATGCATTTTTTCCTTTTAGGGATGGTGTTGATGTTGCCATAAAAGAGGGAATAAGAGCAATAGTTCATCCCGGGGGCTCATTAAGGGATTTTGAATCTATCGAGGCATGCAATGAGGCAAGTCCCCAGGTAACCATGGTCTTTACAGGCCAAAGGGCATTTAAGCATTAAAAAGCAAAATTTTCAGACTACCCCGGAGAATTTTATAAATTGGTCATAGCTGGAATTCATTGATAGGCAGTATTTATCTTGACCTGTAAACTTAAATTCGATGTGAGAGGGATCTATTGTGGCATCAGAGGAGGCATTCTGGGAGATTTCGAATTTTACCGCGGCTGTTAGTGTGTCGGCGTCATAAAAAACATTAATAGGGTATTTGTCAATCCCAGCCTCCGTAGAGGGAATAGCTTCATTAAAGTTATATGCCTGGCCCGGACCACTTCTATATGACCTGGTAATTTCCCAGTTAAACCGGTTTTTAACCGAGGATTTGTCCATTTCCTTGTCAAATTGAAATACAATGGTGAAATTTTTTGAGGTAGTGGCATCTATAAGGTAGCTATCCAAAAATGCGACAGGCGTTTCCTTTCCCAGTTTGTATAAAAATCTGCTTTCGCCGGAATAAGCATAAAGCATTTTTGGGGGATCAACTTTGTACATGTAACGACTGAGCGTATCCGCTAGCTCTGCCGAGTTGTCTTCAAGAAAATTGACTATTTCTTGTGCCTTTTCCATATTTCCTGAATCAGCATATGCGTAGCCCAATTCAGCGTATGCATCGTAGAAGTCATCCTGTATGTCTATAGCCTTTTTAATGAGATAGCCTACCTTTATTAGTATCGGCTTTTTATTAAGCTTTTTTAAGGAGTAATACGAGCCTGTGATTTCTAGATAAGATTCTGGCAATTAATTTGAAGGCAGTGTTTTACCCCGGCCGCAGAAAGCCACGGCTTTAGCCGTGGATGAATGCGCCTATAGTCGGGATATTGCACCACTAAGCCCCGCCGTTTGCGAAGCGAATCGGCGAAACCAGGTGGTGCCAGGGGCTTGCCCGTGGGGCTCCACATAAAACATCTAAAGCATGCATAGATACTAAGCTTAGGTTGCGGCTTTAAATCAGCACATGAAGAGAATAACTCACAATCAAAATAAGTTAAATATTTCCCGTTTATTCCATAAGTTTTGGCGCTATAATAACTTCGACCCTTCTATTTTTTGCTCTCCCTTCAGCTGTGTCATTGGTGGCTACAGGCTCATAAAATGACCTCCCGATTACGGTCAGATCTTTCGGATCAATATTGTTATTTTTTTGGAAATAATTAGCAACTGCAGAGGCCCGTGCAGCTGATAGCTCCCAATTTGACGGGAATTTGTGGAGGTATTCATTTTTTATGGGTACATTATCTGTATGTCCAACTACCCAGATTTGCATATCATTAATATTTCTCACTATATTGCCAACTTTATCAAGGAGTTCACGTCCCTCGGTTGTAATAGCTGCTTTACCGAAATCAAAAAGGAGGCTGTCTACTAATGTTATAGTCAGTTTTTCCTTGAGTTCCTTGATGGTCAGCAGCTTGTCTTTTAGCTCTCTTTCAAGTTCAGCAATTAAGGATTTAGATGCAGATTTTAATTCCTTTATCCTGCTTTGAGCCACAAAGTTTTGACCCTGAATTTGAGCCTGAAGCTTGGAAATCTTATCCTTTAATGCTGAAGTTTCCTTTTCTCGAGACATTGCTGTCTCCCTTTCTTGACTCAGATCTTCTTGTAATCTGCTGATTTTTTCCTCTAAGGTCTTTTCGCCCTGAAGTTGAGCCTGGAGCTTAAAAGTTTTATCTTTTAACGATGAAATATCCTTTTTTAAAGATGGTATCTTTTCAGTCTCATCCTTTAGCTTGCTTTCAAGCTGGCTATTACGTTCTGTTGCAATTTTCAGCTCATCCTTTAAATCAGTTGCCTTTTTATCCAATTCTATATTCTTATTTATTTGATCGTATAGCTTAGAATTTTCTGCTGTAAGCTGATCAATTTTATCATTCAACGATGATACATTTTCATTGCTCTCGTGTAGTTTTGACTCAATATTTCTATACTTATCGTGAAAAATAAACCCACCCACTATTGCCCCTACCAAAAACAATGCCAGAATTGAAATTATAAAGGTTTTCATCATTATTGTCCTTCCATTGAGGGTTAATTTATATTTGGTTTATTGCTGATTATAAAAGTTCTCGCATCCCGGAGAGTATAGAAAAACGCATGTATTTTATTTAATCTAATGAAAATTAGTTTGAATTGTCAAATAAGAAACACTGAAAGGAGTATTTTTTATACTTTCGTTTTTTACCCCGACTGCAGAGAGCCACGGCTTTAGCCGTGGATGAATGCGCCTATAGTCGGGATATCGCACCACTAAGCCCCGCCGTTTGCGAAGCGAATCGGCGAAGCCAAGTGGTGCCACGGGCTTGCCCGTGGGGCTCCACATTGAATGGTCTAATAATTAAGAATCGAATAAAGGCGTTTTTTTTGTTAAACATTTTTTAGAGCCTTGCATAACTATTAAAACTAAGCAATAGGTATTATAAAAAACGATTGTAACTATTTTTTAGCTCTCCTTCATTCTAAGCAAAATAGCCATAAAGGCAACTGTTTGAGAGCTTTAGCGTGAATTTTATCACTTAGCTGAGCGAGATTTTGTAGCGTCGAAGAAGGTTAACGATTGGGAATGAAGGCAATTTCCAGAATTCTCATTCTTATGAGTAGTAAAATAACAGGTTTTAATCACCTAAATAAGCCTTTTTTACCTGTTCGTTCTCAAGTAATTCCGATGAACTTTCAGCCAGGACAATTTTGCCGGTTTCGATTACATAACCTCTGCTGGAAAGTTGTAAAGCAAGCTGTGCGTTTTGTTCT
>JAGYMO010000055.1 GCA_018400255.1 Deltaproteobacteria bacterium | reverse complement strand
AAATCAGGCTCATTTACTCCTTATAGAATAAATATAATCCAAATAGTAATTGGGATTTTTGGGCTGGTAATAGGATCGCTCGTATACTTAACAGACCGCTCTTCAGAAGGGATATATTTTATAAATAAACTAAAGATCCCTACGAAAATATTCAACAATGCGCCTAATCTTTTTGGTATAGCAGGAAACAGCCTCCCGGATCTGCTTCATGTATTTTCATTCATTTTAATAACTGCAGGGTTGCTTTCTTGCAAAAAAAAATGGTATACGATAATATGTTTGGGCTGGTTTTCCCTTGACATTGCCTTTGAATTAGGTCAAAAATTTAAATTGTTATCGTTAAGAGTGATCCCCGATTGGTTCCAAGGCATTCCTTTTTTAGAAAACAGCAAAAACTATGTTCAAAAAGGTAGTTTTGATATATTCGATATATTTGCTATTGCTATTGGTACGGTAATAGCATATCTTGTATTGTTAATAACTAATAAGGAGGAAAGATGATGAAAAATAGAAATGGAGCTTTAAAAATTCTGCGCTATGTTTCGCTACTTACCGTATTAATCTTTGGGTTGATAACCATTGTCGGGACTGGTGACAATGGAGGGGGACCTAAATCATCAACCATCACTGGTAATGCAGTAAAGGGTCCTATTAGCGGAGGAACAGTCCAGCTATTCTACTTTGATGCAAGTGGCGGCGAGGTTGAAATTCTCGCCGATAACGCCCCGGTTACTACAGACAGCTCTGGAGCTTATTCCTTTGAAATAGATCCTGCCAACCTTGAAGGCATTACCAGTCCCTTGATTGTTAGGGTTACTGATGAGACTAACGGCCAGCCACAACTTGAGGCCCTTATAGCCGATCCGTCAACCCTGTCTCAAGGAGGAAGCACCATAACCACTCATTTGAGTGTTGCGAGCTCGGTTGCCGCGGGACTGCTTAAGAAACAGGTACAGCAGGCAGGCGCTGCGCCAAGCACAGCAGATGCCAACGCCTGTATAGCAAAGGTTGAAACTGAGCTTGATGTGGACCTAACAGACGATCCCGGAACTCAGGGCACAGGTGTTGCATATGCCAATGAACTTGTTGATTTGAACCTGGATCTCCCTGATAATAATACTGCTGTGGATGATTTAATAGATTACCTTATCGCCAATTTGAGTTCTACATCTGGAGCCCTGGACAATAATATGGATGACCCGGCAAATCCCGGAACTGATATTGCTGCAGCCTTTTCAGGGGATTTGGCCACCGTTCTTTCAGGAGGGCCTTCCGACTTTAGGATTTTAGATTTTGAAGCAGACAAAACATCTCTTGGGAATAATGGCACAGATTCAGTTGCCCTTACAGCTGCCTTGGGAGATATTAACGGCAATCCACTTTCTGACGAGACCATCACTTTGAGTGAGGCATCAGGAAGTATTGTATTCTCCGACGCTACGCCTTTAACAAACGCTGACGGGGAAGCATATTCCACCGTTTCCACTACTGCATCAGCTGGCACTGCTACTGTTGTTGCAAGCTATACCCTTGCTAACGGGAATACATTATCTGAGCAAATCACCTTGACTATAGCAGATTGTCAGGATGTCTCAGGCATAGCAGTCGCATCAGACAAGGCGACAATAATCGGAGACGGAGTCGAGGCCGCAACCATTACAGCGGACGTAAGCGCTGTATGCACGGGCTCAATTGTCCCTGAAGGCACAATAGTTGATTTTAGCGTTATAAATGGAGTTGGAACCATCTCTAATGTCACAACCACAACAAATGGCCAGGCCACTGCAATTCTTACCGGTACACAGGTAAGTGCGGTGACTGTGCAGGCATCGGCAATCAGCTCAGGTGTTACAACATTTACCGATACCGTCGATGTGAATATTATAGCTGATCCTTGTGATCCAGCCGCCCCGAGTGTTACCGCTGATCCCACAGCAATCATTGTCGGCGCGTCCTCTACCATCACCGCCAATGTTCCCGTGGCAGATCCGAGCGTCTGCGCAACCAGCGTAGTTGCAGACGGAACAGTAGTTTCATTTGCTGTAACCGCTGGAGACGGTACTGTCTCCAATGCTACAGGAACAACAACAAATGGCCTTGCCACCGTTGACGTAACGGCTGGCAATACGGTTGGTACGGTTACTGTAACGGCTAGCGTCACTGACTCCCAGGGAAACACCCATAGTGGAACCGTGGATGTTACGGTAATGGCTGATCCATGTGACCCGGGTGCGATTAGCCTTGCTGCTGATCCGAGTGCAATAGGTACTGGTGGTACATCTACCATAACAGCAACAGTAACAGCATCAGATCCCGCTACCTGCACTGCAGGAGTGGCGGACGGTACAACCGTTACCTTTAGCGCAACTGGAGGGGGCACTGTAAGCCCTGCTCAGGCAACCACGACAGGTGGTGTTGCAACAACCACATTAACTGCACCGTCGAGTGTGGGGACTGTGACAGTAAATGCTACAGTTGATAGCATCTCTGACAGTGTGGATGTATCTGTGGCCTCCCTTCCCAGCACCACAACAGTTACAGTGAGCCTTGCTGATGTGGCCGCCGGAGCTACGCTTGGTGGTTTGGATCTTACAATAGATTATGACGAGACAAAGGTTAGCTTCAACACTGTTGGGGCTGGCGCCCTCACAACAGGGGCGACAGTTATTCCTAATGATAATGGGGATACCGTAAGAATAGGCCTGATACAAGCAACCGGATTTGATGGTGGAGCAAGTGGCTCTATTATGGTGATTACATTTGACGTAATTCAACCAAACATACCTACCGCGAGCGATCTCCCAGTAAGTGCCTTCTCAGCCACTGATCTTATGGGGGCCGATGCAGGACTTGATGCCTCCAACGTCAGCCTGAGTGTTGTCAACGAATAACTTTTAACAGACAAGGGCAACCCAAGAGACTATCTCTCTGGTTGCCCTTTCACCTCATTTCGTGCAGGATGGTGTAGCGTGAAAAACATTTGCGCATTAAAGGCGTTGTCTATAGTCTTTTACTGCATCTTTTTTGCGGCAAGCCCAGC
Source organism: Deltaproteobacteria bacterium (assembly GCA_018400255.1). Taxonomy (GTDB): domain Bacteria; phylum Desulfobacterota; class DSM-4660; order Desulfatiglandales; family B25-G16; genus M55B121. The sequence continues at coordinate 2,172 of JAGYMO010000055.1, read as the reverse complement.
CCTCGCGTTAAGTTCCAATCTTAGACTTGTCCCCCTTAATCCCGAGGCGTCAGCTGGAGAAAAAAGAGAATACGCCTTACTGGCACAGGGATTGGAAGGCCGTGGCTCAGTTGAGGTTACGTTGCTCTACCCGCCAGGTTTTTCTCATAATGTACAGGTGGCCTTTAATGATTCATTGCAAGGTGAGTCTGGCGCGGCGCAGGCAAACACAAGCTCGCCAGGCTCTGTACGTATTGGGATTATTGATGCAAATGGCTTTTCCGACCTTTCAGGTGAACTTGCCTATATATCCTTTGACGACTTACAGAAAAGTGAGCGCCCTTTTACTCTATCAGGAAGTGCTGTTGTTACTGATCTTGACGGGAAAAAAGTAGACTCTAAGATTGTAATTGAGGGGGGAGATGATGAATCAGCCGAACAAAGTGATGCAGACGGATTAGTCGATTCAGATAATCCGGCGGGAAATTATGCCCCCGAGATAAGCACTAAAAGCCAAACCCTTAATTATCCTCAGTCTTACCGTTCAAACAATAATAGATCAGGGCAAGCGGCCAGCCACGGCAAAGGTGCCATAAATACAGTGCCGGCTAAAGAAAATCCTTCAACAAAAGCGCATAAGACTGGAAATTATCGAAGCGAACAAAACGATGCCCATTCTCCAACTAAATCAATAGTGTCTGGCATTAAGGATAAATCTCGTAATACATCAAAAGGCAAGCCCGTTGAATACGAGATTGCGGAAGATAGAGAGAAAAATGGCGTGTACTTACTTATTATTGATTTACCAAGAGGGAAATTCAATTTTGTACTTGTAAACGGTGAAATAATAAATTTGTCAGAAATGGATAAAAAGGTTAACCTAAAAATAATGGCAGAGAATGATTGCGCACTCTATGTTTTTACAGATAAAATCTTACGAATCGCGCTCGATAAACATAAGAGGGAAACATAGAGTGCAATTATCAATTTGTTAGCCCTACACAAAAAACTATCACCTTAAAAATTCTTTATACTCTACCAGACAGGCACAACACACCCTTTAGATGCATACAATCAGCCAACCCTGATAGTCAAATCAGCGGAGGCGATGCATGGTGTAATGTAAAAAAAGCCCTTGGGGTTATCTATCTCTAACTAAGAAAAAAAATAAGGCGGGGTTAGACTGAACAAAATAAAATCATTATGCTATTTAATCCCGTAAAAAATAAGGCTGCTTTTTCTTATTATGGCAATAGAAAAAATCCGATTTGCTTTTCAGCAAACTTATCAAGGCTGAAAAATCTTACCGCAATGGTAAAATAATCTTTATTTTCTTCTTTGCTAAAACGGACTATTTCTCCACTAACTTTGAGCCTTTCATCCCTTGGAGGCAATGAAAATATAAATGTAAGAGCTTTTCCTTTGCTAAAATAATCTATCAGTGAAAGATTCTCGTATATCCTCACGCACATCCCGCCCATTGAAATATCAATAATGATCCCCTCCCCTAAATCTTTCATATCGCGCGTATCAAGGGTTGATAAAAGACAGCTAACAGGTATTTTAGCCTCTTTTCTGTAATAGTCCCTTAAATTAACTTTCACCAAAAATTTTTCCTTACAATGAGGGCAGAAAACCACGAAATCCTTCTTTGGAGGGCTCTTGGCCTTTACCTTGCCCATTGCCCCACAATGTGGACAGGTAATTTTCATTATGGTTGAGGAATAGGTTATTTGCGTATTTATCATTTCAATTTTTTTATCTGACTGTTACTCGCCTGCGGAACAAATATCATTGAGGGAATAATCTTGTAACCATACGGCGTATTCGGTTCATATTCCAGTCTGATAAATTCATTGTTGCAATGAGGGCAGGTAACTACCATCTGCTTTCCTGATGGGTCAAGTTCTTTCCATTGCCATATATCCGGAAGTTCCTGACCACACGATTGACAATGGTATTTCATTTATCTTCCCCTTTGTTTATCTATGACATCGGCATACAAACTTGCCAATTAGTGCATGTAATCAATATTATGGATATAGTAGATATGAAAATTCCGTCTCAATCTTTCGACGGGATTTTTTAAACATTTTGAAAAAGCATTAATAAGATAATGCAGCGTCTCAGAAATATTAATTCAGGCAGTCCTTTCACGCATCAACTCAAAAGGCGCTCTCAGCTCACGGGAAG
>JAGYMO010000054.1 GCA_018400255.1 Deltaproteobacteria bacterium | reverse complement strand
AAGGGTACGGAAAAAGAGCCTCAAAAGATAACGTATGAATCTTCGCACCTTTGCGACATAGTCGCTTCATTCTTTTAAAAACTAAGATCAACGCTATGGAAAATACAGCCAAACATAATGATATAATAAAAGAATATCGACCATGGGGTTATTTTGTGGTTCTTTCTGACGAGCCCGATCATAAGGCAAAAAGAATTACCGTATATCCAGACAAAAGATTAAGCCTGCAGAGACACAGCCGTAGATCCGAACACTGGGTTATCATAAACGGGAGGGCCCTTGTTACCATGGAAGGCAATGAAATACCGCTTAAAAAGGGGCAATCAATTGATATACCCTTACACGCCGCCCACAGGATTAAAAATATGGGCCCAGACAACCTTACCTTCATAGAGATTCAACAGGGAGAATATTTTGGTGAGGATGACATTGAAAGAATTGAGGATGATTTTGGCCGAATTCCAGGAAAAGAAAGCTAACACGAATATAGGTCTATGAAACTGAAATTTTTTCCATCAAATAAACCCTTATCACTTAATTTTATCTCGGGTATGACAAGCAATGCCATAAATGAAAGGGTCATAAAGGGGGACCTGAGAGCCGACCCTAATTCTTTTGCGAACATGTCAATATCAGTGTATCTTTGAGCGACCTCTTCAGAACTCAAATCACTCATAATTCCAGCTATAGGTAGCGGCAAAATCTTTTCTCTCTCGCCACAAACAGCGCCTATCCCCCCCCTGTTTTTTATAATGAGGTTTATGACCTTACACAAATCATTGTCATCTACACCTACAGCAACAATATTATGAGAATCGTGGGCAACGCTTGAGCCTATTGCCCCGCTTTTCAGGCCAACATTTTTTACAAAAGCTATCGAGGGAGGTCTATCTTCATACCTATTAATTACCGCTATCTTTAAGATATCCCTGTCCGGATCTGATACCAAAAATCCTTTATCTACTTTGGCTTCCTCTAACAATCGTTCTGTTATCAATTGACCATCGATTGCCCTTATAACATTCACCTCTCTATTTTTATTTTTTAAAGAGAATTCATCGATGTCTTTTTCTCGTACATTGAAATTATTTACTATTTTCTTACTTTGAGCCTTTATCAATGTATTGCCATTCTCAGCAACAAGGCCTCCGTTAATAAATGTCTTGAGTATGTTAAAATCAAATAAATTATCAATTACCAGAAAATCGGCCGGATCACCTTGCCTTAACAATCCAACATCTAAATCATAATGTCTTATGGGATTCAAGGTGGCAATTCTCAAAACATCCATCACGTCAAGGCCATAGCGGACGGCCTTTTTTACCATAGTATTGATATGACCTAACCTTAGGTCATCCGGGTGCTTATCATCGCTGCAAAACATGCAGTCATCAGGGTAAACCTTTGCAACAGATATTAAATCATTAAAATTTTTAGCAGCTGAGCCTTCTCGTATAAGTACCTTCATACCTAATTGAAGTTTTTCGAGGGCCTCTGATTCGGTAATACATTCATGATCAGTTGAGATTCCATAACTTATATATTTTTCTAATTCCTTACCGCCCAAATTAGGAGCATGACCGTCGACTACCTTATTATATGATTTTGCAAGATTTATCTTTCCTATAACTTCTGGATCATCATTCAACACCCCGGGAACATTCATCACCTCACTAAGAAAATGTACATCTTTCGTTTTTAGAAGGGTTTCAACCTCAGCGATTCCTAACTTAGCGCCTGAGGTTTCATAGGCAGTGGCAGGCACGCAGGAAGGAGCACCCCAGGAAAATTTAAATGGTACACGGCCGCCATCATCTATCATGTACCTGACACCTTCTACACCCAATACATTTGCAATTTCGTGAGGATCACACACAGCACCTACAGTCCCGTGCACAACAGCAGCTCTTGCAAACTCTGAAGGCGTAAGCATGCTGCTTTCAATATGTATATGTGCATCGATGAAACCAGGAATAATGTAAGTCTGGTAGTTATCTTCTACCGGGGTAATACTACATATATTCCCATCCGTAATTTCAATTACCGCCGGACTTATTGTCTTATTTATGATGTCTACAATATTACCAGATACTTGACTCATATCTTCCTGCCTTTTTTGTAACCGTTCACGGGTTCAGCGTTC
>JAGYMO010000053.1 GCA_018400255.1 Deltaproteobacteria bacterium | reverse complement strand
TCTCCCAATTTCTATTTTCAAATTTCAAGTTTCAAGCCGTGAACGGCTACCTATATTTTTATCTAAGTTTGCCCTTGATCACACTGGGAATACCTGCCACGGTCAATACCACGGTATCAGAACCTGCGGCAATCCTTTGATTGGCAATCCCCACTACATCTCGAAATAATCGTGATATGGTATTATCAGGAACAACACCATAACCAACCTCGTTAGAGACGGTTATTATAGAGTGGGGTGAATTTTTTATTGTTTCTACCAAAAATTCTATTTCCTTAAAAATCCGTTCTTGCTCTTGATTGGCCAGTAATAAATTACTTATCCACATGGTCAGGCAATCTATAAGAACAACATCTATGCCTTTCGGCAGTGAAGAAATGGCCCTGGAGACGCTTTTTGCTTCCTCCATAGTTATCCAATCACTGCCCCGCTGTTCTTGATGCCTTTTTATTCTTGCCCTCATCTCATCGTCAAGGGCCAGGGAAGTAGCCAGGTATACCTTCTTGGTAAAATGCCTGTTTGCATAATCAAGGGCAAAGCTGCTTTTACCGCTTCTACACCCGCCGGTTACAAAAAGTATTTCTTTCAAATTTTACCCCACAAACTTTGGTTTAATTTATATTCCTTTTTTGTATCTGTTTAGGCGTTAAGAGACAAAAAAAGCCGATATAAACGAACAGATACACATGTGGCCAGGTTTTCTCAACACTATCAATACACTGAAGACACATCGATGCAACAGCACCATATTCCTTGTGGTTAGGTGACTTTGCGGCAACTATACCTCAAGCAGTTAGCCTTTATTAACTAAAAAAGGGTTTCGATAGATTACAAAAATAACCTGTCGAAACCCTTTTCCATCAGATTTCACTATAAAAGATTTTACATCTCAACAGGTCTTCTGGCTCCCCCGCCTTTTTAACGGCCTTCCCATCCATATTTGGACAGTGGCACACCATGGCTAAAAAGGTTCTCTTTTCCAAATGAAACCGGAAAAGAGCGGGGTTACAGCGGCGGGACCGCCACGGATTCACACCGTGTTCCGTTATGCTGAAACTATATAATTAAATTACATACAGTAATTTTTTAAAGACAAACATATTTCCCAGAAAAAGGCAAGTATTTTTAAGGTCGTTGAAATGATTATCTATCGACCTTGATTCCTGCTCATCTTTAACCTATAATAAATAAAATTTTAAAAATGTTATAAAAATGGCTAAATCTATTATGTTTCTGGGGACTGGAAGCGACGTTGGAAAGTCCATTGCAGCCGCGGCATTTTGCCGCCTGTTAAAAAAAAGAGGCTACAAGGTCGCGCCATTTAAGTCCCAGAATATGTCCAACAACTCGTTTGTTACTATAGAGGGAGGGGAGATCGGCCGTGCCCAGGCCGCGCAGGCAGAGGCCGCGGGTGTACTTCCTTCAGTGCATATGAACCCTATCCTGCTTAAGCCCTCTTCTGAATATGGATCACAGGTTATTGTCCGGGGAGAGGTCCTTGGACAAATGGATACCATGTATTATCAGGATTATAAGCATAGGTTAAAAAAAATTGTCAGGGAATCCTATGAAATACTTGCCGGCATGTATGATTTTATCGTGATTGAGGGGGCCGGAAGCTGTTGCGAGATGAATCTCAAGGAATACGATCTGGTGAATCTTCCCTTTGCAAAGCAAGTTGGCGCGCCATGTGTCCTCGTTGCAGATATAGACAAGGGGGGCGTGTTTGCGCAGATTATTGGAAGCATGCACCTCATGACCCCAAAGGAAAAGGCCCTCATAATCGGGTTTCTCATAAACAAGTTCAGGGGGAATCGCAGTTTGTTTGATGAGGGCGTGGAATTTATCGAAAAAAAGACGAAAAGGCCGGTTTTTGGCGTAATACCCTTTTTCAATGATATAGTAATAGATTCCGAGGACTCAGTGGTAATTCAGGGAGATAAGAGGGCCATCAAAGAAACAAAGGATAAGGGTATTAACATTGCGGTAGTGCGCCTGCCCGGCATATCCAATTTTACAGACCTTGAAATCCTGACACTGGAAAAGGATGTTGTGGTTAATTTCCTCTTCAGGCCGGAAGAGATTAAACAAGGCTATGACCTTATCGTTATCCCTGGTACAAAGAATGTTATGGAAGACGCTCTCTGGATACGATATTCCGGATGGAAGAAGGCACTAGTAAAGTTCATTGAGAATGGGGGAAGGTGCCTGGGGATTTGTGGAGGATACCAGCTT
>JAGYMO010000052.1 GCA_018400255.1 Deltaproteobacteria bacterium | reverse complement strand
TCTTGAAGCCTTTCTTTCAGCCTTTTTTCCTGTTCGGAATTTAAACTACCTGAATCCTGATAAGATGATTTGATAGAGCCCTTAACTCCCTGCTTATCAAGGGTATCATTTACTGTCTTTCCTTGTGCAACCCCTTCATCTAATGCGTCTCTTACCCCTGGCTCTCTCGGGGCCTCTCCTTTTTCTTGATTTGTGCCTGTATTCTCGGAATGAGTTTCAAGGATGATTTTATCTGCTCCAGTTTCAATAGTGGCAGAAGATAAAGGTGGTGTTAGCGAGACAACCTCTCCTGGCTCCAGCCCGCTTACAACCCTTACCATGCTGTTGTTATCTAACCCGATTTCAATTTCTCTGGGCTCAACTGTTTTCCCATTCATAACATAAACAGTTGGCTGTCTTCCAACCCTCAATACCGCCTGAACAGGTATGTAAATTGCGTCTTTATGTTGTTCCACAATTATCTCGGCCTTGCAGCTCATACCTGTTTTAAGTGTAGGGCTATTTTTCTGCAGAAAAATATCGGCATCATAAACCTTCAGGTCCGGATTCAGCCATGCGCTCTGTGGGTTTGGCAGCGGTGCTATCTTCTCTACGCTGCCTACGAAAATCTCCCCGGGCAGGGCATCGACCGTTATCTTTACCGGAAGGCCAACTCGGATTTTATCCAGACTTGCCTCATGAATTGCAACCTCTGCCTTCGCTGATGTTGTAGTAGGCAGGTGGATAAGCTCTTGACGCTCTACAACCTGTTGTCCCTCTTGAAGCGGCTCATCCATTCTCCGGAAATGTCCTCCTTGGGCACTAGTAGCGTGGATTACAAGGCCGTCATCCGGCGCATATATCTTTGTCTTTTGAATCTGCACCTCGATCTTGTTTAACTTATCCTTCTGGCGTTCAAACTCGGCCTTCTTTGCCTCGAGGTTGGCCCGGGCCTGAACCACATCAGCCTTTGCCTTGCGAATGGTGCGCTCGAGGGCCATTTTGGCCTGTTTCACATCACTCTCAAGTTGGGTTAGCGTTCTCTTATGCGTAAAATTTTTAAGTAGCTCTAAGTTGTTTTTTGCCAATTCCTGGTCCAGTTCCTTCTTCTTCACTGTTAAGACATCGGCCTCCAGTTCAGTCTGGGAAATATACTTTTCTTCGGCGAGCTTCTTTGACCATTCTAAGTTTTCCCGCGCGCGAGTCACCTCCTCTATTGCTAATGTAAGGCTGGATTCAGCCTGCTTCAACTCGTTGGGGTACTCACCTTCCAGGTATTTTTTTAGGTCCTCTTCGGCGAAGGAATATGATAGCTCTGCCTTATCCACATCGCTCTGGGCTTGATTTTCCACTACCGCCAGATTTTCACGAGCGCTTATAAATGCCGCCTCCGCGTTTTGTACCTTAATCTGCTGATCGATTTTTTGATCCATCAATCCGCTAGCGTCCAGCTCTACCAAAAGGTCTCCCTTTTTGACCACTGTTCCTTCAGGAATCAGGTAAAGGATAGATATCTTTCCTTCCACTTCATTTTTTATAATTACCTGATCCCGTGCCCTTATAGTTCCGGACTCTATAACGCTAATTGTAAGCGGCCCTTTTTTAACGGTAAAGGCAATGTGATTGGCAATGCTGTCTTGTTCGCCTCGAAAAAAGGCTAAGCTCGCTACACCTAAGGCAACAACAATAGCGCCGGCTATTATTAGGTATTTTTTCTTAAAAAGACGATTGCTTCTATTTTTTTCCATTTTCTGTATCCTTAATGGGAACTTTCTTCCCACAACCCCCTTTCATTAATCCATAGAAGGCCTGCATCACGCTGAAATTCCCACTCGGCTATCTTGTAGGCCGCTGCTGCAGACGTTAAACCGTTCTTTGCGCTGATTAGAGCCTCTTGCGCCTCAAGCAAATCCCTCATTTGAGCTCTACCAGCCTCGTAAAACATGTTCGTGCTTTTTACCCGTTTCTGGGCAAGGAGCAATGCCCTGGACTGAATCTTGAGACTCTCTATTGATTCATGCATGTCACGTAGGCCCTTACGAATTGAAAGCTTAATCTCATCTTCGAGTCCCTGTACATCACGAACAGCTTGCTCCAATGCAATGTAGCCGTTACGGTAGGCATTACGCTCGGCTGTCCTTTCGAAGGGCAAATCAAGAGTGAGTAAAGCGGAATAAATACCCTTACCCGTTCGAAGCCTTGCATTTTCCAAATCAGCAGTTCCAATAGACCTCGATTCCCCGAGTTCCGCTCTTCCAAATAATGTCAACTCCGCGCGCAATGCATCGGCATATATCACGACCTTTCTTTGGGCATCGTATACCTTCCCTTCAGCAACCCTTAAATCAAGGCGATTCTTTAGGCCTAATTCTATGGCAGCATGCGCATCCATTTCAAATGGCCCCACATTCTTTTGGCTGGGCTTTACGACCTCAAGCGGTTCATTAACTGGAATGGTGTCTCCTTTGTCGCCTGATCCTTCTTCATTATCATCGCCCTCAATGATTTTGAGAGCAGGTGAAAGGAGTTTATCCAGCTCACTGTTGTCCAGCTCAAGATATGCATCAGGGGGCAAACCTAATAGTCCCTTGAAGGAGTCCAGGCTGTTTTTATATGCTTCCTGTGCGCTTATCCATCGGTTTCGCGCCCGTAACTCGTTTTGAAGCGCCTGATCAACCTCAATCTCCGTTACTCGACCGGCGTCTGCCAAACTTCGTGCTCTACTCGTTGATGCTATCAAATTACGATAATTTTCCGAGGCATTTTCTATTTCATCCAGTTTTTTAAGCACCTCAAGGTAATCACCTGCAATGTTGACCGCAAAATTTTTTTTAAATCTTTCAAATTCATAGATGGCATAAACAACATTGCGCTCTGCCTGAGTCAATGGTTCTGTTATAATATGCCTTCCGGAGCCCCTCAGTAAAGGGATGGAAATGGTCGCATCACCGACAATACCAAACGACGAGGCAAGATCCTGTGTAAGTAATTTTACTAGATCTACCGCTAAGGAAGCACTAAACTCGGCCCCGCTTTTTAGTGTTTTGCTTAGCCCAATTGATCCACTGGTTTGATTGCCGGTGATCGTGCTTTCACCTGATAAATCAGTGCTCAAAAGGTTTTCTGCTTGGGCTGAAAATACCTTGCGAAACTCACTTCGTTCTAGATCAAGATCCAATGCGGACTGGAAGACAAGCTCTTTTTGTGTCTGGTAATCGAGGCTATTCCGAGCGCCTACCTGTAATGCCCCCAGAAGAGATAATTTGATAGGCTTATCAGTTATTGCCTCTAAGTTTTGGGAAGAATGTGTGTCTGTCTTGGGGTAGTCCTTCTCCGGCCAATGTTCTATCTTTTCTAGCTTATTTGTACCCAAAGAGCCCTTCCCGGAATAAGGAAGGTCCTGACCAATTAAAAGACGATGCCGAAGAATATCACCTGGCCGTTCTATGTTAAATTCCTCTTTTTTGCCTAAGGCCTGAATCTGTTTTTCCCGAATAATAGTGTTAGATACCTTATCTGCCTCAAGGCGGTAGCTTGCCGGGGTTTGACAACCCATCAGGGATAAATATGCCATTGCAAAAACTAGTATCGACAAAAAATTTGTTCCCTTGACATGGAAGGAAAACAGCGCCTTGCTACGACTTTTTGGCATGACTTTTTTCAATTTAGATGCCATTTAAGGACCTCGGAATGCACGTTTAGAAACCATTCCCATAGGTTTAAGGTAAAATAATTATTTGTATCCAATTAAGCAAGGTTATAGGGATTTTCTACCTCACCGCTTGTTCGCACATTAGACGTTATACATCTAAAAAATGTTTACAATAAAGGGATTTTATTATCCTGCCTTATAATTTGTTTACTTTCCAGAGATTTTTGCTTCAAAAATA
>JAGYMO010000051.1 GCA_018400255.1 Deltaproteobacteria bacterium | reverse complement strand
CCCATTTTTTCTCCGTCATATGTCATCACAATGGCATCAGCCGTATCCTTTCTAAACAATACAATCTTTAAAGGGTGGTTTACGGGGCGGTGAAAAAATAACAGGTTTCCCTTTCCTACAGAACAACCCGTTGTTTCCCGGATCATATCCACATAATCTTCGGTTGTTTTTCCATCCACCTTTACATATGTTGCATTAGTAAGGGCAAGGAGAGCAGGACTTCCCTTCTCTATTTTAAGATCCATTATACCTTCTGCAATCAGTCCCTTAAAATTAGCTGCCTGAAGGCACTGCGCAAAACATGAGATTAATGCTACGAATAGAGCTACTTTTATAAACCTCTTCATAATTATCCTCCTTAAATACATTAATTATCCCTCAAAAGGTGTTGCCTTTTCTCAATCATTGCAAAAAAAAAATAGGCCAAGAAAACCCGCCATCCTTTCATGATGGCAAGGCCTTCTTGGCCTATTATGTCTATTGTTAAACGCTGTATCTAAATTTGGTTAACTGCTCTTCATGAGCTTAGGGATATGTAATAAAATGCTGCGTTTTTGTCAAGGGCTTTTTGTCAAGAAATAAAATGAGAAGGTGAAAAAGATTAAGCCAGCCAATAATTCCCCCTGAGCTTTAGTATTATACAGGAAATACCAAAAAATTATGGACCGAGAAAATATTTTTGAAGGCAACATTTCTCTTTGCTAATAGGGCAAACATTCTGTTAAATTAAGCGGTTATGGCAAGGGCCCATTTTTTAAGAGCATTGACCTAAACAATAAATGCTGTAAATTACAGCTAAAATAGCTTGACAATTTTCAAAAAGGGTATATCATTATCTTCAATCATAATAGCTTGCATTGTTAGCAGGCTAAGTTGGTTCTGAGAAAAAGATCCATTTGTCAAGAGTGGCAACCTTATGTTTAGAACCAAGAAAATATTTAAGAAAGGAGGATGTCACAATGACTAATGGTAAAGTTAAGTGGTTTAACAATAGTAAGGGTTTTGGATTCATCGAACAAGAAGATGGTCCAGACGTGTTTGTTCATCATTCAGCAATCAATGCTGAAGGTTTTAAGTCCCTTAATGAAGGCGATACTGTTACCTTTGATATTGAGCAAGGGGCAAAAGGTCCAGCTGCCGTAAATGTTACAGTAGTTTAAATTATCTTTTAACACCAAATAAGGGCATTACATTATACTAATTTTCAATGTAATGCCCTTTTCTTCGCCTATACTCCTATATATTAAACACCATCAACCCTCGTATCTTTTCTATAACGTGGTTTCCCCAAATATCTACTAATCTATATAAGCGAATACATTGACTTTGGGGTCGGACCAAGTCAACCGATTGATATGCTTAAGTTATAGGTAGAAATCACCCTGTATTTTTGGTTTTAAATCAACAATTTTAGTATCAAAAAGAGCCGTTTAGGGAAAAAAAATAGGGGTCAAGTCTTCATTCTTGACATATATTGTCCAATAAGCTATAAGGATCCTACCGATCTTCAGTAAGTGAGAAGGTC
>JAGYMO010000050.1 GCA_018400255.1 Deltaproteobacteria bacterium | reverse complement strand
TTGGCGCATATGATGCGTATAGCAAGGCCATCAATTTAAGGCCGGAGGATTCAAATATTTATGTAAAAAGGGGGATTGTTTGTGTAAAAATGGCGAATTATGACAATGCAATGAGAGACCTAAAGAGGGCAATATCATTAAATCCAGATTGTATTGAGGCTTTTGTTGAGAGGGGGTCTGTTTATCTTAAGCAACAAAATTTTGATTATGCAATCAATGATTGCAATTACGCGCTGTCCCTGGATCCTAATATAGAAGAGGCATATTTTGTTAGAGGAATAGCTTTTAGAGAAAAGGGGTTGCCTGACAAGGCAAAAAGCGATTTTAAAAAGAGTTGTGAATTAGGTAACAATAATGGTTGCCAGAGGTATGAAGAAATTTTATATAGTATGAATGATTGGACTTAATCGCGTATTTTACTTTTCCTTTTATAAATAAGAGATTCTTATTTATCATGGGACATATATTTGATTTAAAATCAGCTAGGCTTTATGACGAATGGCTTAATTCCCCTGGTGGGGTTTTGCTTGATAGGCTAAGCACTGATTTAATTGTTCGTCTTCTTAGGCCAAAAAGAGGAGAAAGGGTTTTGGATGTTGGATGCGGAACAGGTGACCACCTATTGCTTTTTCATAAATTAGGGCTTAATATTACCGGCATTGATGCATCCCCCTGTATGCTGGATATAGCAAAATCAAGATTGGGCAGCAAGGCATCCCTTCAAGTTAGCATGGCAGACGATCTACCCTTTGAGGACAATGAATTTGATATAGCCACGCTAATAATTACCTTAGAGTTTGTTGATGATCCACTTGCAACCTTGAAAGAGGTAGGCAGGGTGACTAAAGACAGGGTTTTTGTTGGGGTATTAAATTATTTATCCTTTGATTGTATTTTAAAAAAATTTATTTCCTTTTTTCATGATTCGATCTTTAGAGAGGCACACTTATTTTCCCTTTGGGGCATAAGAGAAGATATTAAAAGGGCATATGGTGACACCCTCATAGATTGGGGGAGCGTGCAGACAATGCCAGCTTTTTTTGTTAGAAGGTATTCTAGGAATAGTAATACCTATCCATTAGCTCAGTATTGCCCATTTGGTGCCTTCATAGGAATTTGCTCTAAGATGATGTATACATTAAGAACAGAGGGTATACGAATTGAAGATGAGGTAAAAAAAGGCGCTGAATCATTAGTGGATTTGCCGGGATTTTAATGGTTTAGGCGTTTTAACTATTGACAGAAGTAATAATAGTAATTAATCGTTATGTATAATTTTTTTATTTGTGCGAGAGTGGCGGAATTGGCAGACGCACTGGACTTAGGATCCAGCCCGCAATGCGGATAGGGGTTCAAGTCCCCTCTCTCGCACCATATAAACCTGTCACGGCCAGTTTTTCTTGATTAAGCGGCTGTGATTTAATTGATAGTAATAGAGAGTGGAGACTTAGGCGTTATAATGGAACATGTCAAAACAGAGATAGAAGAGATCAGTCAGGTTAGAAGGAAAATTACCGTTGAGATTGACTCTAAGGAAGTAGCTAAAACAATAGATAAACTATACAATCAGCTTTCCAGAAAGGCGAAGGTAAAAGGCTTCAGGCCTGGAAAAACCCCAAGAACAATACTTGAGCAGTATTATGGTAAACAGGTCTTACGTGATGCGCGAAGCGACTTAATAAGGGACTCTTTCCCCAAGGTATTAGAGGAGACCAACCTGTTTCCATTGGGAGAGCCTATTATAGAGGATATGAATATTGAGCCAAATAATAGTTTCAAGTATTCTATTTTTTTGGAGGTAAAGCCAACATTTGAAATAAAGGACTATATTGGAATTTCTGTGGATAAAGAAATTTTGAACGTCTCTGAGGAGGCCATTGATAAAGCTATTGAGAAAATAAGAGAATCTCATGCCAAGGTAACCTCTATTGACGAAGACAGGGGAATAACAGAGCATGACCACGCTGTTATTAGTTATGAAGGTTATTGGGAAGGCAAACCTATTAAAAACATAAAAGGTCAGGAGTTTTTGGTTCATGTGGGGTCTGGTAATTTTTACAAAGAGGTTGAATCAGGCATTATCGGGTTAAAAAAGGGCGATAGCAAAGATATTACGGTAAATTTTGATAAAAATTTTTATGATGTTAGAGTGGCTGGGAGGACAGTAAATTTTCACGTTGCAATTTTGGATATTAAAAAGGCAGATCTCCCAGAATTGGACGATGACTTTGCTAAGACTTTTGGCGATGATTTCAAGTCCTTGGAGGACTTAAGAAAAAAGGTGAAGGAGGAGATAACAATACAGGAGGAACAAAGAATAGAACGTGAGTTAAAAAAACGCCTTATAAAAAAGATATCTGACAGCGTTAGTTTTCAGTTTCCTCAGGTTTTGGTTGAAAGTGAAATTGAAAACACAATCAACTCAATGAAGCAGCGATTTTCGCTCAATGGGCTAACGATGGAATCGGCTGGTATTTCTGAGAGCAACATGAGAGAAGAGTTGAGAAAGCCCTCCGAAGAAAGAATAAAGGAAGATCTTGTCCTGGACAAAATAGCTCGTCTTGAAGGCATTACTGTTGAAGAAAATGACATAAAGGAGACCTTTAAAGATTTATCTGAAAAAACAGGAACTAACGTAGCTACGCTCAGGCAGTATTATGAATCTAATAATTTAATGGATCATTTACAGGCCCAGATTTTAGCTGAAAAGACCTTGAATTTCCTGGTCAAAGGTGCTATCATTAATAACAAAAACGAGGTCTTAAATGAAACATAAAATTGTGAAAGGAAATATGGCTAAATGCTAATACCAATAGTTGTAGAACAAACTTCAAGGGGTGAAAGAGCCTATGATATTTATTCACGCCTTTTAAAAGACAGGATTATATTTATCGGCGAGGAGGTTAATGACGATATGGCAAATATTATTATTGCCCAGTTTCTTTTTCTTGAGTCGGAGGACCCAGATAAGGACATCAATCTTTACATTAACTCGCCAGGCGGTTCAATAACAGCAGGACTTGCCATTTATGATACAATGCAATATGTAAAACCTGATGTGGTAACTATCTGTACAGGCCAGGCAAGCAGCATGGCAGCTCTTTTGTTAGCAGCGGGTAAAACTGGTAAAAGATATGCCCTTCCTCATTCAAGGGTAATGATTCACCAGCCAATGGGTGGAGTGCAAGGGCAGGCGACCGATATAGACATACAAGCCAGGGAAATTATTCGTGTGCGAGAAACTATTAATGAGCTATTGGTGCTTCATACAGGCAGAAGCATGAAGAAAATAAGAACTGATACAGAAAGGGATTATTTTATGACTGGTAAGGAGGCACTCGACTATGGGATTGTAGATAAGGTTATCACAGAAAGGCAAATGATAAATTCGGGAAAGAATAAAGGGGGTGTTAATTCATGAGCAGGAAAGATGATTCATCGGGTGAGCTCGTTTGTTCATTCTGCGGCAAGAGTCAGGATGAGGTCAAAAAGTTAATTGCTGGGCCCTCAGTTTATATTTGCGACGAGTGTGTTTCTCTTTGTAACGAAATCATTCAGGAAGAATTTGCCCAAGAAGAGAAAGATAAAAAGGGAGATTTTCTTCTTAAGCCACGAGAAATAAAGGAGAAATTAGATCAATATGTAATTGAGCAAGATATGGCAAAAAAGGTCCTTTCCGTATCAGTTCACAACCATTATAAAAGAACGATAAGTGATTATGATAAAGGTGATGTAGAAATAGATAAAAGTAATATTCTTCTTATAGGGCCAACTGGGTCCGGAAAAACACTTTTAGCTCAAACTTTGGCAAAAATATTGAATGTTCCATTTACAATAGCAGATGCTACTACCTTGACTGAAGCGGGTTACGTTGGTGAGGATGTTGAAGGCATTATTCTAAATTTGGTGCAGATGGCAGATTATGATGTAGAGAAGGCCACAAAGGGCATTATATATATTGATGAAATAGATAAAATCGCACGAAAATCTGACAGCCCTTCTATAACCAGAGATGTTTCAGGGGAGGGTGTTCAGCAGGCGCTGCTCAAAATATTGGAGGGAACAGTTGCGAATATACCTCCAAAAGGGGGCAGAAAACACCCTCAGCAAGATTTCTTGAAGATTGATACAAGAGGCATACTCTTTATTTGCGGGGGAACATTTATTGGCCTTGACAAAATTGTTAGATCGAGAATTGGCAGCAAGACATTAGGGTTTGAGGCCGATGTACGAGGAAAGTCAGAATTGAATTTTGATGAAATACTTGGCCTGGTTCAGCCCGAGGATCTTCTGAAATTTGGGCTGATACCAGAATTTATAGGAAGGCTTCCTGTAATCGCAACCCTGCAAGAATTGAGTCCCAATGCGTTAATTAAAATATTAACTGAGCCAAAAAATGCGCTTATTAAGCAGTATCAGAAGCTGTTTGAAATGGAGGGTGTAGATTTAAAGTTATCTAAGGATTCGTTAAAGGCTATAGCGGACGAGGCCCTTAAACGAAAATCCGGAGCGAGAGGGTTGCGGGCCATATTGGAGAAGGTTATGCTTGATATTATGTACGATCTTCCTTCAAAGCCAGGTGTATCAGAATGCGTAATTGGAGAAGAGGTAATACTTAACAATGAAATGCCCCTTCTTTTATATGAAAATGAAAATAAAATCGAATATGCGTAAGGATTCTATATGTTCAAAAAAAATCCTATAGAAGATTTATTAAAGATTGAACAGGAAAAGATGGCGTTACTTCCCTTGAGGGATATAGTTATATTTCCCGGAATGGTTGTACCCCTGTTCATTGGAAGGGAAAAGTCTATAAACGCATTAAAATACGCATTAAGTGAGGGAAAAGAGGTTTTTTTAGCAGCACAAAAAAATGCCATTATGGATGAGCCAGGGCAGAAAGATCTATATTCATATGGAACAATTGGAACCGTTCTTCAGCTTCTTAAGATGCCGGATGGGACTGTAAAGAGCTTAATCGAAGGAAAGGAAAGGGCAAAGATAAAGACCTTCATTAATAATAGCGATTTTATGATGGTAGAGGTAGATAGGATTGGAGAGCAGTATGTTCCAGATTCTCGTATAGATGCCCTCATGAGAAATATTCAGTCATCATTTAAATCTTATGCGGGATTAAATCAAAAGGTTGGCAATGATGTGGCCCAATCAATAGCTGCAATAAATGACCCGATACGAATAATAAATTCCATAGCAGCTCACCTCTCGGTAAAGGTAAAAGAAAGACAATCTTTGCTGGAGATAGAAGACACAAGCAGCAGGTTGGAAAAACTTTATCAGATATTGATTTCAGAGATAGACATACTCGAACTAGAAGAGAGTTTGCGCCAGAGAGTAAAAAAACAAATGGAGAAAACGCAAAAGAATTACTATCTAAATGAACAGATGCGGGCTATCCAGAAAGAGATGGGCGCACAAGATGATTTCGCAAGTGAACTTAAGGAGTTGGAAAGAAAGATAAAGAACAAAAATTTACCTAAAGAGGCTTCCTTAAAAGTAAGACATGAACTAAAAAAATTGAAAATGATGACATCTATGTCTGCAGAGGCTACAGTTGTGCGTAATTACATCGATTGGATTCTGTCATTACCTTGGATGAAAAAAACTAAGGATAATATCGACATACAGATGGCTGAATCCATCCTTGAAGAGGATCATTATGGCCTTTCCAAACCAAAAGAAAGAATACTCGAATATTTAGCAGTTCAAAAGTTGACAAAAAAAATAAAGGGCCCAATTCTTTGTTTTGTTGGTGCGCCTGGAGTTGGTAAAACCTCTTTAGCTAAATCAGTAGCAAGAGCAATGGGAAGAAACTTCGTAAGGCTGTCCCTCGGTGGCGTTAGAGATGAAGCCGAGATCAGGGGGCATAGAAGAACCTATATAGGGGCAATGCCTGGGAAAATTATCCAGTACATCAAGAGGGCAAAATCAAGCAATCCTGTTTTTTGCCTTGATGAGGTGGATAAGATGAGCACGGATTTCCGAGGGGATCCGTCCGCTGCATTGTTAGAAGTTCTTGACCCTGAGCAAAATAACGCATTTAATGACCATTACTTAGACCTCGACTATGACCTATCATCAGTATTTTTTATAACAACAGCAAATGACCTGAACGGCATTCCAGCTGCATTAAAAGATAGGATGGAGATTATCAGGCTTTCGGGTTACACGGAAATGGAAAAGCTAAATATTGCAAAGGAATTTTTAATTAAAAAGCAAATTCAAGAGAACGGCCTATCTGAATACAAATTAACCTTTTCAGATAGTGCTATTTTAAATATAATTAGATACTACACAAGAGAGGCAGGCGTTAGGGGCCTTGAAAGAGAAATCGCAGGTATTTGTAGAAAAGTTGCTAAAGAGGTAACCCAAAAAGATATGGACAAAGCTATAAAGATTAGTGTAAATTCCCTTAATAGATATTTGGGTATACCTAAATTTCATTACGGAAAAACAGAAGAGAAAGATAAGATAGGCTTAGCCACTGGCTTGGCATGGACAAGTGTAGGAGGAGAAATACTCCAAGTAGAGGCAATTATTATGCCAGGTAAGGGTAAACTTGTTCTAACAGGCACTCTCGGGGATGTTATGAAGGAGTCTGCTCAGGCAGCATTAAGCTACGTCCGCTCAAGGGGGAGAAAACTAGGACTTCCTGATGATTTTCATGAAAAGATAGATATACATATTCATGTTCCGGAAGGTGCTACTCCAAAAGACGGGCCTTCAGCGGGTATAACTGTGGCAACAGCAATTGTATCTGCCTTACTGAGAAAATCTGTTAAAAGAACTGTGGCAATGACCGGTGAGATTACGCTTAGAGGCAGAGTTCTTCCTATAGGCGGTTTAAAGGAGAAAATTATAGCTGCCCATAGGGGGGGGATAAGTAAGGTTCTAATTCCTTTAGAAAATAAAAAGGATATGGAGGAAATACCCTCAAAGGTCCTTAAGAAAGTCCAATTAATCCCTATAGATAATATGGATGAAGTCTTAGAAGAGGCCTTGAAATTAGAGGAAGGAGAGGAGCTATTTCTGCCGGAGGACAGGTTTCAACCTTTTATACTACCTAAGGGAGAAACGCAATCACCTCTTTTTGCACACTAATTAGGGCGGGTAGCTCAGCGGGAGAGCGTCGGCCTTACAAGCCGAGGGTCACAG
>JAGYMO010000049.1 GCA_018400255.1 Deltaproteobacteria bacterium | reverse complement strand
TTGATGAGGTTGTTGCTGTTACGGGGTAGGGTTTCGCACCTGTTTTTAAATGACAAATTGTGTTAGTCAACAGAGATTTGCAGGGCAAGAAGTAACCTCTTTTGCCCTGCAACCTTGAACTGTCTGCATAGTACTGTCTTTTTTAATTCTCCAAACCAAGGGCTCTTTCAATAATTTCGGAGATATCCAGTATAGATATCTCTTGCTCAAGATCCTCAACTTTAAGGGCATCTTCCAGCATAGTCATACAAGCAGGACAAGCTACAGCAAGAATTTTTGCCCCTGTGGCATGGGCCTCTCGTATTCGTATTCTCGCAGGACTATTCTCTTCGGAACCAAAGAGATCTGTATAAAAATTTGCCCCTCCACCCCCACAACAAAATGAATTCTCTCTGTTTCTTTCCATCTCAATTAATTCAACACCTGGTATCTCCCTTAGAATCTCCCTTGGCGCATCGTATTCATTATTATATCTACCAAGAAAACATGGGTCATGATAGGTCACCCGGCTATCCAAATCTTTAGAAAAAACTATTTTTTTATCTTTAATCATATCCCTTAAGAACTGGGTATAATGCATAACCTCAAAATTTCCACCATACTGGGGATAATCATTTTTTATTGTATTATAGGCATGAGGAGAAAGTGTTATAATCTTTTTAATAGTGAGCCTCTTGAATGTATCGATATTGTCCTTAGCCAGCAACTCAAACAAACCCTTTTCTCCAAGGCCATTAACTTCGTTTCCATCGCAGCCCTCCTCACTTCCTAATATCCCAAAGGATAACCCAAGACTCAGCAGTACATGACCCAGTGATTGAGCAATTTTCATACCCCTTTCATCATAAGAGCCTATGCAGCCAACATAATACAGGAAATCATCGCCTTTTTGATAGTGCCGTATTTTTGTGCCCGCAGCCCAGTCGCCTCTCTTCTTTTTTGCCTCCCTAAAAGGATTTCCAAATCTTTGTATATCTTCAAGAAAATTCCTAATCTCCTTTGGTACCAAACTCCGCTCAACAAACTCCTCACGAAGGGCATGGTATACCTCTAAAATGTAATCCTTGTATGATACCGGACACTGCTCAACGCAAGCTGCGCACAATGTACATCTATAAACGGAATTTGCGATCGACTGAGACCAACTCAAGTCCCCATTTAACAGGCCTTTAGCTATTATGGATTTCCCCCTGGAATAATACTCATCAAAGCTAAACCTCTCTCCGGCAGGGCAACACGGTAAATAAGTCGATCCAGCTTGTCTACAGTTTCCACACAAACGGCATAAATGGACTATTTCCTTATAATCTTCTAAAGACAACTACCTTACCTCCTCGGATTAGTTACATACCCAATCTGCCTGGATTCATTATACTGTTTGGATCAAGGGTTTGTTTAACTAATTTCATTAATTTAAGATAGTTAGGGTCTCCCCTTTCCCACATTGCCTTGCAGGCAAAGGAAGGCGCTTTGTATATTAAACCTCCGCAATCCAAGACAACCTGGACGACCTCCCTGGCCATCTTTTGAACGGCGTCTACATCCTTTTCATCATCCCTATTATACGGCATGAGGGCCCTCATCATACCCTGAAGTGTCCCCCGATAAACAGAAAGCCTTATATATGGAGTAAAATCAAATTTGTCAAAGATCTCATTAAGTCTCTTGATCCCTTTTGTCCAATTAATTACCGGCGTAATACTGCCTATATAATCCAAACCTCCCCCTCCCCTGTGATCCGAGTATTTCAACGCATATTTAGTAGGCATTTCCACCTTAATCCTGCCTGTAACATCTGTATAATCAAAAGGCAGCCCACTGTCTATCCCCTCCTTAATCAAGCGTTCGATAAGCTTCTTTTTAAGGGTTATCTCTTCCTCGGTAAACGCGTATGTGGTGGCTGCAAAATAAAGCTCGGGGTCTTCCTTAGGCTTGGGTTCAAGTGGGTATTTTAGGCCTTTTCCAATCTGCACCGCCCCCCAGCTATGGCCTGAAATATCATATGCCAATTCAGACCTACCAATTTTTAATAAAAAACGCGCGCAACTTTCAGGCAATGGTTCCTCATGGCTTGTAAAGATGCCCCATCCTACTGCATCCTTAAATTTTGGCCTTTGGTATATGTTAATGCCCAATTTTGTAACAATACCAGTGCTCCCTTGCCAGCCTAAAGCAAGTCCAAGTAAATCAGGGATCGGGGTTCGGTGAAACCAATAAGGAGACACAGCCCCACCGCCTAACCTAACAAGCTCACCGTCTGGTAATACGAACTCTGCACCGGTAATCTGCTCGGAATTTATTCCGTATTTTCCTCCAAGATGTCCATAGCCATGAAGTATATACCCTGGAAGCAGCCCGGCAGAGCCAGGGGGGCCTACCGGCAGGGACACCCAATAGCCAATTTTTTTTAACTCGGCATCAATCTGACCTATGGTGACGCCTGGCTCAACTATGGCGTAATCAATATCCGTGTTAATCTCTATTATTTTATCCATTTTATGCAAATCAATGATAATTCCTCCCTCTACAGGTATTGTCAATCCTCCGGTGTTTGACATCCCTACAACCGGTATTAGAGGAATCCTCTCCTTGTTTGCTAAACGCACTAATCCCTGAATTTGTTCAACCGTTGTGGCCATGGCAATATAGTTGGGAAGCGAAGGTTTATTGGTAGTAGAGTCACGGGCATAACACTCCAAAGAATATGGTTCGTTCGAAACATTTTCCGAACCGACAATTTCTGCTATAAGTTTATAGACTCTATCCTCAGACATGGTTTAGCTCCTGATCAATATTTTTTATAAATGAAAAATGATTAACTGCACCCTTATATACACTCAGAATACCTAATAAAACTTTTCTACTAAAATTGAAAGCTTTGATTCTTTATACCGCCGTTTAAATCAAATTTAAAAAACTTGAGCTGCACGCTTTCCAATTTCAAATGTACTCAAATAGTAATAGCTCAGCTATTTTTAGACAGGATAACCAGGATTAAAGAAACTATCATGTCTATCCTGTTATCCTGTCAAATATTTTCCCCCGGTGAACTGGTACCTTAAATAGAGATAACAGTACCTGCTCCACCGCTAATACATTTATCCGGGTACAAGGCCCTGATTTCAGACTGATGCTGGGTACAATGGGCCGGACAAATAAGTTTAAGGTCCCTGAACAACTCAAATTCATTAAAGCCATGAAGGCCTCCGATAATGCCATATAGTTCCCCGAACTCTGAGCCTGCATCAAGGATATGCTTCATCCTTGGGTGCGAGCAGCCCACAATTAATACAATGCCCTTGTCTGTTTTTACGGCCATAGATTGCTCTATATTCTCGAGCTCTCCGGTAGAAAAAACATTTTTATGGATGGACATTCTTTCACTCACTGAAACTATCTCTCTCGCACCTCTAACACCCCTGACTGATGCCGGCAGGTAGACCGTAACATTGCTGTTTATCTGTAGAAAATCTGCAAGCCCACCTATATGGTCAAAATGACCATGAGAAATAAAAACCTCCTC
Source organism: Deltaproteobacteria bacterium (assembly GCA_018400255.1). Lineage (GTDB taxonomy): Bacteria > Desulfobacterota > DSM-4660 > Desulfatiglandales > B25-G16 > M55B121. Next base: position 6,378 of record JAGYMO010000049.1, on the reverse strand, counting down.
TATGGTCAGAGGGTCAATATTGAGCTTCCTCATATTTGAAAGCAGTATAGATCCATCTGTTCCAGTGTCAAAAAGAATGGTTGGTGTTTTTTCCTCCTCGATCAAACATGAAAAACCCCAATCGGCCACCAGGTCTTCCCTTGCAGTTTCATTATCGTATATTAATGTAACGTTCATTTTTTCCCCTGTTTATCGATTAACCGTATAGGACTAAATAAAAATTTGCCTTGGCGAAGCCGTATCCAGTGGCGCCCAATCTCAAAACCTCCAGGGCTGTTTTATTTGTATCTTTTCTCACCCGCATTAATGGGCACTTTTAAAATATTTTCAAATGGGATTAACGGGCATACGTAATTTGCGCTATAAGCACACCATTGATTACTGGCCAGATTAAAATCTAAGATCCATTTAGCGCCTGTTTTACCTTCCTCGTATAAATCCAAATATCTTCCAGCCCCATAGTAGGTATCCTTTCCGCCAGTCGCGTCTTCAAAGGGAATAAAAAGCCTATCTTCTCCTTCTTCTGATTTGTACGCGTATAGATGGCAGGAAGTAGTATCAACTTTAAAGGTAAATTTCCCCGATCTGATAAAATCCCTCATATTCCCACCGGTATCCTCGATTTTTAGGCCTTCCTTTTCACCAAACTCTTCTAATTCTAACTCAAACCTGTAATTCAAATCAGGCTCAAAACAATGTAAGCTTTTAAAATCCGCACGTTCTTCCGGCGGAATAGGTGATTGGTAGCTTTCTTTAAAAAACTCATCCTTAAGGGCTCTATTGCTTTTAATCAGCTTTTTGTAATCTTCTGTATTCATCTTTCCTCGCCTCAATCCTTTTATATAATAAGGTGTGTATCAATGTATCTATAACCCCATTTCCCTAACATTTGCAAGAGAACAAATATATAATATTGGCATATAAAGGTTCAGACATCAGCCAAAGCGTGGCGTAATCTCGGGAATGCCTGCGAAGGTAAACGGAAGGTGCGGATTGTTGCTATCATTCCAAAATTATAATAGTAGGTGCAACATGTAATAAAAATAAAAGCATAAATTTTTTCCTGAGGCGGTTGACAATTCATTATAAGGAGATTAATTTAAAGATGAAAATGAGAAACGTTCGCAAATATCTTAAAGAATTCAATGGGGTATCCATAACTGCCCAGCGTGAACTCCTTATGGGCCTGATACATAAATCTCAAGGGCATATAAGCGCAAAGGAGTTGTATAAAAACGCAGTTAAAAAAAATGGATCAATAAGCCTGGCTACTGTATATAGGAATCTAAAGTTGTTTAAGGAGTTAGGCATTATCGAGGAAAGGAGGTTTGGAAACCTTTCTTGTTATTACGAGTTAAAGCATGCAAATTCTCACCAGCATTTAGTGTGTAAATGTTGCGGAACTATAATTGAATTTGAGACGCCTTTAATTCAGAAGATAATCGAGCAGGTAGAAGAAAATTACTCGTTTAATGTTTTAAAGGCTGAAATTTATTTAGAGGGCTTTTGCAAGGAATGTAATAACGCGGATAACAATACTGTAAGAGGATATTCTATGAGTTAAATAAATTTAGGTATAAAACGTATTTACAATCATTAATCAGGTCTTTTGGCAAATAATTCATTAACTATATAAAGGAGGAATAAAGGACAATGGTAATAGAGGTTACAGACGAAACTTTTAGAAAGGAAGTACTTGAATCAGATATCCCAACAGAGGTGGATTTTTGGGCACCCTGGTGTGGGCCCTGCCGAATGGTCTCACCAATATATGATAAGCTCTCAGAGCAATATAAAAATTTTAAATTCTGCAAAATTAATGTAGATGAGAATCCGCAAACGTCTATGGAATATCAGATCGTAAGCATACCAATGCAGATGTTTTTTAATGATGGGAAAAAGGTTGGGGAAATCCTTGGAGCAGTGCCTGAACATATTATTAAGGCAAAGGTTGATGAAATCCTAAATAAATACCCATCCGATGAGAAAGGACGCTTAAAGGTCTTATTGGATTCATGGATAACCCATAATAAAACCTATGGAGAAAAATTCCGAAGGTGGGCGGAAAAAGCCGAAGAAGCACCTAATGCTATAGGCTATAACGATATAGCCAAAATCGCGGAAGAAATAGAAAAGACAAATGGACAATTAGCAAATGCCTTCTCAAAATTCCAGGAGGCATAAATGATTTCAGTAGATAAAGAAATCTTTGAAACGCAAAATACAACCTATACAGGCTTATATTTTGCAATTACATGGAAAGGAGGCGATATCAATGCCTAGAGGAGATGGAACAGGTCCAAGTGGAGCAGGCCCGGGAACAGGTCGCGGATTAGGTCGCGGCGGAAGCAGTGGAGGCCGCGGAAAAATGGGTGGCCAGGGATTAGGCTCAGGCGGAGAATGTGTATGCCCTAAATGCGGGTATAGAATGACGCACCAGCTTGGCACACCTTGCTATGATTTAAAGTGCCCTAAATGCGGCGCTCAAATGACAAGGTAGTATAACAATGTATTTAAAAAAGGCTATTCATGGTACGTATGTACCAAGAATAGCCTTTTTTAAGAGGTAGTAGAAAAAATGTCGACAACTATACTTGAATTCTCCAGCGAAGAGGTCATGAAGATCGAGGCTATACTTATGGATAGCGACGCTGATGATGCATTAAAATTTTTCAAGGAGGTAATAAAGCCAAAGCTTCGGTCTAAAAGATCTAATGAACTGGATATGAACAAATCAACTGGTGTTATGACTTAGCAAGGCCTTCTATGTAAGAAGCTTCAATCAAGGAATGATGCATGAAGAATGCTCAAAAGAGCAGTGAAAAGACTATACAAGAAAGAATGGCCGAAGAAGACCTTATAAGAGAAAAAATTGACGATAAAGGAAATCGGTGGACAAAGGTTTATTTTGGTGGTGGAGAACATTTTAAAAACTGGCTGGCACAAAGTAAGGAATTGGGAGAGGTTATGGTGGAAGAGGTTGATTCAAAAGGATACAAATGCTTTGAGGAAGCCGGCGAAAAATTGTATAGAATTTGGCTAAAGATAGGGACCTCAAAAAAAACAACCTTTAACTGAAGAAAGGCGTTTAATTATGCCGGATGAGGAAGCTATACGAAAACAAATAATGGAACTTGAGGCAGAAAAAAAGGAACGAGAAGACTCTCTTCCAGCACATTCTGTTCGACCTCAGCAAATAGTGGAAATTGAAGAATTGGAAAGTGCAATTGCGGAGAAAAAGAAGGAGTTAGAACAACTCAAGATGGAAGGCTAACGGCGATAACTTGCTCCATGTTAGCTCAGAGATTTAGAGTCTGAAAAAAAGCTGCTATGATAGTTGAAACCACTAAGCACGCATTAATGATTACGAGTTTCGTATTCGTTATGATGCTTATAATAGAATACGTAAATGTTCAAACAAGAGGTGATTGGCAAGAGTCTTTAAAAAAGTATCGTTGGATGCAATACGTTTTGGCGGCTATTTTAGGTGCCACACCAGGCTGTCTTGGGGCATTTACCGTCGTTGCCCTTTATACACATAATGTAGTAAGCTTTGGAGCATTGGTAACGGTAATGATAGCCACCAGCGGTGACGAAGCGTTTGTAATGCTCTCCATGTTTCCTGGGAAAACAGTTCTCTTAACACTGGTTTTATTACTACTCGGATTAGGTGCAGGGTTTTTGACAGATATTTTTTTCAAGCCAGGCACCATTGTTGTACAAAAATTAGACCAGAGGTTAGTATTTCATGATGAGTACTGCGTTTGTTATCCAAAGGGTGAAATTTTAAATCAACTAAGAAATCTTACCCTTCAGCGTGGATTGTTGATAATTATCCTGGTATTATTCATACTTGCCTTAATTTTTGATCAATTAGGCCCCCATACATGGAACTGGATAAAAGTAACATTTTTAGCAGGCTCCTTTGTTGCCCTCTTTATTGCTTCTACAGTACCCAGGCACTTTCTTGAAGAACATCTTTGGAAACACATAATTAAGGTTCATATACCGAGGGTATTTTTATGGACATTCGGTGCCTTACTATTAATGGCTATTTTACTTCAATATCTCGATCTCCAGGCCTGGATCAAGTCGAACTATTTAACCGTCCTGCTTATTGCTTGCATTGTAGGCCTTATCCCTGAATCCGGCCCACATATGATATTTGTAACGCTTTTTGCTGAAGGCACACTTTCCTTTGGTATTCTTTTGGCAAGCTCTGTTGTGCAGGACGGCCATGGAATGCTTCCCTTGCTTGCTGAATCAAAAAGAGCCTTTGTTTCCGTAAAACTGATTAATTTTTTTATCGGGCTATTGGTAGGGTTCGCCTGGTATGCCGCTGAAATCTATTTTTAGTTTAAGGCTGGCTACATTCTTTCTTGATTAGAAACTAACGCTTTTTAATTACGGGAAGCACTATCAGTCAAAATTGTTTACAAAAAGGAGGAAATTCTATGGACTTGCTATCAACGGAGTTATCTATTGGAAATACGGTACTTAAAAATAGATTTATCATGGCTCCTATAAAGACGGCATATGGAGCAAAAACAGGGGAGGTAACAGAACACCACCTCCAATTCTTTGGCAGGCGAAATAAATACTTAGGAGCTATTACCCCGGAGCCCTTTTACCTTCATCCCTCTTTACGTGAACTGCCTGTCCAAATAGGTATTCATAATGACGACATGATACCAGGGCTCAAAAGGCTTTCAGACATCATCCATGAGCATGGGGCACGTGCAATCGCGCATCTGAATCATCCAGGAAGGATGGCAAATCCAAATATACCTGGAAATCAATTTTTTTCTTCATCAAAACAGGCTTGCCCTGCCGGCGGCAAGGAGCCTGAAACAATGGATCAATCCCAGATTGAGGAGTCTCAAGACCTTTTTGAAAAGGCCGCTCTCAGGGCCGAGCAAGCAGGCTATGATTTTGTGGAGCTTCAATTTGGTCATGGGTATCTTATTGCGCAATTCCTGTCCGAATATATTAATAAACGTACCGACAATTACGGCGGCAGTTGGGAAAATCGAGCCCGCTATGGCATCGAGGTACTTGAAAAGGTACAAAATGCCATAAATATCCCCATACTTGTCCGCTTTAGTGCAGATGAAATGATACCAAAGGGACTGAAGCTTGAGAATATGATGAAATTGGCAGCTATCCTTGAGGAAAAAGGCATAAATGCTCTTCACATATCCAGCGGCTCTGCATGTGAGTCGCCCCCCTGGTATTTCCAGCACATGGCCATTCCCAAAGGAAAAACCTGGGACTTTGCCGCTGGCATTAAGAAACGTGTTGGGATACCCGTGATTACTGTTGGGCAAATAAATGAGAAGGAAGAGCCTGAAAAAATTCTTCGGAATGGCACGGCAGATGCAGTGGCCATTGGAAGGGCATTGATAGCTGACCCTGACTTTGCCGGAAAGGTTCTTGGAGATACAACGGAGCCTGTTTGCCCTTGCGCATCCTGCCTTGAAGGTTGCCTTGGCGGCGTAAAAGGTGGAAAGGGCCTTATGTGCGTTGTAAACCCTGAGGTAGGAAAGGATGAAACCGAGCCGTCAAAGACTGACAAACCTAAAAATATAGCCGTCGTAGGAGGTGGTCTTGCCGGGATAGAGGCTGCAATTGTACTCCAGAAAAGAGGACACAAGGTTACCCTCTATGAGAAAGACACGCTTGGCGGCCTGTTTAACCTATCCTATTTGACGCCACGAAAACAAAATCTTAAAAAGATCAACGACTACTTTATACATGAGGCAAAGGAAAAATTAACCATAGTTTACAAAGAAGCTGACGCAAACGAACTTATAGGCAAGTATGACACCGTGATACTGGCAACAGGCTCTAATCCAAAAACACCGGATATCCAGGGCCTGAAGGAATGGAACTGGGCAGAAATACTACAGGAAGAAAATATGCCCAGGAATAAAAAAGGTGTTATTGTGGGCGGCGGTTTTATCGGTGCTGAAATTGCCGAGGCCCTTGCCAAAAATGGAAATGACGTTACAATTGTAAAGAAATCGAAGGAAATTGCCCCTGACATGGAGCCAATGTCCCGTGTTTTTCTATTGAAGGCCCTTCAGGAGTTAAATATCAAGATCCTTACAGATTCAGATATTGCAAAAATTGATGGCAACAAGGTCTACCTTTCAGCCGGTTCTAATGAAATTTTAATTAAGGCTGTCGATTTTATTGTTTACACAAAGGGCATGGTCCCTGATAACTCCCTGAAAGACCAGCTAAAAGGCAAGGTTGAGGTCTTCCTCATAGGGGATTGCAAAGAAATCGGAAAGGCAATGGATGCCATCCATAGCGCATATGATTGTGCCATGGCCATATAAAATATATGTAACCGTTCACGGGTTCAGCGTTCTG
>JAGYMO010000048.1 GCA_018400255.1 Deltaproteobacteria bacterium | reverse complement strand
TCCGTGTGCGAAGCCCGTGTGTATCCGTGTCCTATTAATGGGACACAGATTTTTATTTTCTATGTATCCTTATCCGAAGCATCGTACAGGGGCCTGACTTTTCGATAGATCGCAGAAAAAAATTTACTTTTTTACCAGCCCTTCCTCACGTCTCCATCTCACTGACTTGAGGGTTTTATCAATCACAGATATTCCAAGTCCTTCACCCACTTCTCGAAGTCTGTTTTCAGGTCCTGCCATAAAACAGGTTTTATCAGCTTGATTTCAGGCTCTACTTCTGCATCAGCAAAATAGACAAGGCTTTTTACCACATGCCCGATATCACGGTTATCATATTTTTTCGTATATAGTCTCAAATAGCCATCAAGGGAATGAAAATGACTTATTAAATAATGCAAATCCACAAAATCCTTACGAGAGCCCCTTGAGGCAATTGCCGACAACTTCATGCAGGCTATATCATCTGGAGCTGCCATTTGAATTCCAAATTCAGGCAAAGTTACTGTTTGCTGGAGCATAGGATAGTTGTAACCAATAAAGCTAATTTGAACATCGTATATAGTGAGGTATACGGTTTCAAAGCTGACTGACAAAACCTTGAAATCAATTCCGAAAAATCTGAGCCTTTGAAATAAGTTTTCCGCTTCCCCAAGCCTCGGAATAAACCAATCAAGGTCAAAAGACCTCCTGTGCCCTACTTGAAGTGAAAGCGCTGTTCCGCCTGCAAGATAAAAGTTAGAATCAGTGAGCGCCTTTCCTAATAGCTCAACAGCTTTCCTTTGGGGTGTGCTTAACATCTCAATGTGCATATCTGGTCCCCCAGACATCAGGTCTTTCCCTTGACTCTTTTGTCCACTTTTCTCTTTGCCCGATAGGTGTCCCGGTTATAAAGGCCCAGTAGTTAAGCTCACGGGGTGAGAGGATCTGTCTTCCTCTCCTTTCCAAAAAGGAAACAAGTTTTTTGTCCGGATAGGTTTTCCGAAGCCATAACATGGCGTCCCAAGTCCCTATCTCCATTATACGTCCAATGATTAGATCCGCATGCTCGAAAATATTAATTGTTCCCTTTTCATACTCCCAGAAAAGTGAAAAGACGAAATCGGGAATTTCCTCATTGTCGCTTATACTGTTTTGAGATTTTTTCATCATAGCAGTTTCTTAATTAGGGGATCATTGAATTCTTTTATAAAATCTCACTGATCGCTTTCAATTTTTTTATATCCCCGTCAAATGAAATAATGTGGTTTTCAAGGTCAAGCAGCACTATGGCATCTCCTGCATAAGCAAACACGGGCCTTATTCGTTCCCGCTTTCTTATTAATTCTTCCTCCAGTCTTTTGCGCTCGCTGATGTCCACCCAGTTTTCCAGGTAATACTGAAATGCCCCATCTGTTTTTATCGGTATCGATGTTATCACAACCCAGAATTGGTCGCCATTCTTCTTTTGAAAACATTCCTCTCGTTTTGATAGTCCCTTGTTCATGGCTTTCTTGAGATCTTGGTAGGGCCTTTTTAGATTCTCTTTCCTTCGCCATGGGTAGGGGTCCTTTATGCCAACGACCTCCTCAGCGCTAAAGCCGGTAAAAATTTCAAAGGTGGGATTTACATATCGAACCAAGGTATCTTGGTTTATGACAATGATTGGGATGGGTGAATTATTTACGAGGCTGGCGTTAAATTTCTCACTCTCACTCAGTTCTTCTTGCGCTCTCAGCCGCTTTTTCCTGACCGTTAAATTATAAAGGCCAAAAGCAATGTCTCCGGCCGGCTTTTGGAACAGAAAGAGTTTTTCTTGGTCTTCAAACAGGGCCTTAGGGGTGGCTGTGGACAGAAGCCCATAGATTTTTTCATTAAATTCCAAGCGGACAGTCATTGTATCTCTGCCCCTGCAATGATTCAATAGGGGACAATTAGTGAAGGCGTAAAGAGGGCCTTTAGTAATTACAACCCCAGGCTGTTGAAGGGCCTTTCCCGCACAGGCAGGCATCATGCCTTGCTTGAATAAATCATCCAGTGGCAAAAAGTATTCGTTTAATCCACATTCAGCAACCTTTATTACCGCTTGCCCTGATGTATCAAACAAGGCTAGCCATACATGAAAGCACCCGAACGTTTCAAAAATAACGCTGCAGACAGATTCTATAAAACGATCAGCATCCGTTTCGTTTCGAATAAGATGGTTAATCTTTGAAGCTGAATCGAGAAGATGATCTCTTTTTACAATAGACTTTTCCTCCATATATTAGGCCCCGCATGTATTATCGAATTTTTTTACCCTTACAATGAAGTTTGAATCTATGTACCAATTGTACTTTAGTCTTTATTACTATTACTCATGGCTATTTTTTTATATTACCTCTCAAACGCTTGATGTCAAAAGAAAATCAACCTTCGGTTAAATACTCAAGAAATTCTATTTTGGGATTATCCATGATTTTATTGTAGCTTTTAAACAACAAATGTCAAATATTTTATTACAACGAACAATAATCATGATTCCATTGTGAATTATACAATGAATTTATTATATCAGTAATGAAATTATAATTAATTAACTACAATGTATTTAATTCAGATAGTTACTGTGGCTTGAGTAAGGGGTTGTGTAGATCTAATGATTTTTCCTGTATAAAGAGAACTGATTTGCCTTCTTTGGTGCTTAATGGTATGTGAGGGAGAAGGTTATGGGTTAGATGGCTTTATATCCAGAACAAAGGCAAAGAAAGAGGATGGAAACTCACGAGGGATATTCTCTTAAATAGGGGTAAAAAATGGGCCATCAGATAAGGCAAGCTATCTCAAAAAGTGAAATTTTCGATTATATTATTATCGGCTCAGGGTTTGGTGGTTCTGTATCCGCATTGCGTTTGGCTGAAAAGGGATACAGGGTTCTTGTGCTGGGAAAAGGCAAGCGTTATGAGAGCAAGGACTTTCCCCATACCAATTGGAATCTTCGGAAAAACCTCTGGATTCCTCATTTAGGGCTTTATGAAATTTGGGTGCTTTCGCTTTTAAGGCATGTGTTTATTCTGCACGGAACCGGGGTGGGCGGTGGTAGCCTCAATTACTGTAACCAGTTACACATGCCATCCGATGATGTTTTTGAAAAGAAAGAATGGAGGGATGGGAACTGGAAGTCCCGATTAGCGCCTTTCTACAAGGTGGCGAGGGGTATGAGCCCGCATATTGGCGGCCAGGAGCTACCCATGCACGATTCACGGCTGGATCAAGGCTTTGCGATATCCTACCAGTGCGAGCCGACCCCGCGGCGCCATACCATATCATCCAATGCCTACACTACCCTTCTTGCGGTTGATAAAAATTTTCCGGGTGCAGCCCTCATGGTAAGAAACGTAACAGGCAGGCAGTCTAAAAATGTCCAGCGTTATATAGCGGGGTCTTTCTATATGCAATTAGTCAACTGCTCAGGGCTTTGTCTTTTTGGTGCGCTAACAAGTTCTCTGCCGGTTGCAGAATACCTTAACGCTTTAACAGGCTGGGATTTGTCTAATGATGAATACCTCAAGATCGGCGAGCGCATTCTAAACCTGCGAAAGGCATTTAATGTGCGCGAGGGAGTAAAAATAGAGCAATGTAAACTGCCTGACAGGGCACTGGGTTTGCCGCCCCTTTCAAAGGGTCCACTTAAAGGAATTACAGTTGACATAGACAGGCTTCAAAAGGAATTTTTTGAGACCCTTGGATGGAACCCCCTTACAGGAGGGCCCACAAAGGAAAAAATCGATGAGCTTGGCATCAAAATGAGTGCTGCAAAATGTGAAGATTAATATAAGGTAATTTTGACTGGAAAGGTCGGGCCGGAATCGTTGGCGGAACAGAAAAATTTCTCATTCTGTTCCTCACCCCGAGCAAACGCCTAAAAATAGTTGCTGTTTTGCCATCAAGGCTTAAGAACAAT
>JAGYMO010000047.1 GCA_018400255.1 Deltaproteobacteria bacterium | reverse complement strand
TGGTTATAGGGAATTTTAAGATGTTTTTTCTTCGTGTTTTAGTGTCTTCGTGGCAGAAAAGATACAAAAACAGCAAAAGATTTGTCACCTTTAATATGGTACGATATCAAAGTGAATGACAAAAACGGAGATGGAAAAAAGCTTATAAACCTTGGGCCTTTAATCAAGGCAAAGAAGGAAGAGGGGAATATTGTGGCCATTCTTAAAAACAGCAGGAGAGTGGCTGCTGCTATAGAGAAAAGACAGTGTATGATCTGCAAAAACATAAAAATGTGTGTAAATAAGACAGGCCTTTGTGCTGCCTGTTATCTTAATCTCACCCCAAAAGAAAAAGAAATAGCTGATGAGGAGGCAAGGCATAAGCGAATCGAGTTTAGAGTGCATGATGACAGGTGGGATGACCTAAAAAGCTAAGGTTTAAAAGCTAACCTTTCGAGGTTTTACAAAATTTTTCTATCTCCTGAGGTCTTCCAGCAAATATGCATTCCTTACGTTCCTAAATTAATAAAATGGCGTAAGTATCTCAAATCCATCATCTGTTACAACTAATGTCTGCTCGAATTGCGCAGAAAGGCTTCCATCATCGGTAACTACTGTCCAGTTATCTGCAAGAACATGAAGATCATGCCTTCCAAGGTTTATCATTGGCTCTATGGTAAACACCATTCCAGGCACTAATGGTATGCCATGGCCTTTAAGGCCGAAATGGGGCACCTGGGGGGGTTCATGAAACTCAAGGCCTACGCCATGTCCAACATACTCTCTGACAACTGAGCAACCTTTGCTCTCCGCGTATTTTTGAATGGCATAACCGATATCACCAATTTTATTCCCTGGTCTGACCATGAGGATTCCGCGGTTAAGGCACTCCCTTGCTACTGACACTATCTTTTTTGCATCCTCACCGGGGGTGCCCACAAAAAACGTCTTATTTGTATCTGCGTAGTATCCGTCAAGTATTGGGGTTACATCAACATCTATGATATCACCGTCCTTAAGCACGGTTTCATCCGGTATCCCGTGACATATGACATTATTGATGGATGTGCATACACTTTTAGGAAAGCCGTTATAGTTGAGTGGGGCGGATGCGGCGCCATTTTCACGAGTAAACTCATCTACAAGGGAATTGATATAATTAGTCGTGATCCCGGGTTTTATATGTTTTTCAACAAGATTAAGCGTATCAATAGCAAGCTTTCCTGCCTTTCTTATGCCCTCAATGTCTCCTTCGTCTTTTAGACTGATCCCATAATTATCAGCATATTCTTTCTTTAGCTTGTTGAAATCATAATAATGACCGGTATTTCTCATTATTTTTTTAAGCTTTTTGTAGTTCATGGATATCCTTTGTTTAAAGCTTTTTTCTGAACGTTCTTTATTTAAGGCTCTTTACGATTTTATCACATGATAATCCGCCTTTTTTTTGAAGACATGGGTTTTTGTTGTATATGTAATTTCTGTAACCCAACTAATTACTATACGATAAATAGATTTAGCGGTCAAGGGCTTTAGCTTTGTTTTTTCATCGCGGGCGAAAACTAAGGCATACGCAAATTTGATTGTGATACATTGTGGTTACGGCTTGTAGTAATCCTTGACAATCTCCATGGCACCATGGTAAAAAATCATGTGAAGATTACCGAAAAAAGCTTATTTTTTTGCTGGGCCCTGGAGAAACAACGATGAGAAGTTCTTCACCAGAAATTTGAGGGAAGGAGGGTAAGGTTATCATGGATGAAAAAGAAAGGCTGGAGGCCATTGGGGTAGCTTTGAACAATGAAATGGGAGAACGTGAGTTTTATTTAAAAAATGCCGAGAGGACGAGCAACCCTCTTGGAAAGGTCATGTTTAAACAGATAGCAGATGAAGAACTGGAGCATTATGAGAGATTAAAGGAGCTTCAAAAAAAGTGGCAGTTAAGCGAGAAATGGCCTGAGACGGTACCCCTGAGGGTAAGTGATACCGTAATAAAGGATGTAATGAAAGATGCATTAGGCAAGATAGATGAGAAGGCCACGGGGGATGATGATGATATAAAGGCCATTAAAACAGCGATAGATTTCGAGGCAAAGGGCGCATCCTTTTATGCTAAACTCAGGGACGGGGTTTCAGACGAAAAGGAAAAGGAATTTTTCAATCTTCTTGCCAACATTGAGCATGAACATTACATGTCTTTGAAGGAGACAGAGGAATTTTTTACTAATCCGGCTGCATGGTACACCAAGGCAGAACATCATGGGCTGGATGGAGGTTAACATTACCTTGATTTAATTCTGCCAATCACTCATCATTAATTGTGCCGCTGTACCAGGTGGTAGCAGTGTTATGTGCCTGATCAACAGTAAGGTAGCTGTCAATTTTGATGGAGAGGGCCTGAGGGATGATAAATCTACGGCACAGCCCTTCGTGCAAGGAGGCAGACAATCCCCAGAATTATTATCCCTGCAAGATTCAACCAGGGAAAATAATGGCTATTCAAACCAGTTAACAAAACACCGGAGAAAAAAAGAAATCCCAATGTCCAGATCATAAGCACCTCCTTAATTATTGAGGTTTGGCTTTTTTTAAAGGCGCTGAAGGGCTCAGAGTCTGTATAAATCCCACAGGCCGTGGAATTAACCCTTACTGGTTTGTATGTTTTTTGCAATTGTCATGCCATAGCATGACTTGCCCTAATTAATTAATGATATCAACGTATTGGAATCAAAGGGATTAGAAACAACAATGAGATATTACATGTAGGTAGGCAAAAATTTGACGCCTTTAGGCTGGCATTCAGTTCTTTTATTCCTAACTGACTTCATCCCCGGGCAAGGGGTTACCATCAAAGGTTGTAACGGAAAGGTTTCCTTCCTGACCCCCCGACAGTATCATCCCCTCGGATACACCAAATTTCATCTTTCGTGGTTTAAGGTTCGCAACTACAATAACCTTTTTCCCGACCAGCTTGCTGGGATCCGGGTATGCGGAACGTATGCCGGCGAATATTTGACGTAAGTGTCCCTCTCCAAGGTCTGCCATAACCCTTATCAGCTTATCAGAGCCTTCGATATGGCTGGCCTCTTTTATAACAGCGACCCGTAAATCAATCTTTGAAAAATAATCAATTCCGATCTCCTCAGCCGGTCTCGCATCATCTTTTTTTCTTTCTAAGGTAATTGCCCCGTGCCTCTCCAGCTTCTTTTCCTCTTTCGCGGTTTTTACTTCCGTTTTTTGTGCCTTTTCGATTTTTACCCATTTATCACGCAATGTTACAGAGCGATTAAAGACGATGCCCCTTTTTTTAGAATCAACATTATCAACGGTAAAGTAACCAAGTCTCTCAAACTGGAAATGCTCTCCGGGCGCCGCATTTGCAATGCTCGGTTCAACATGACAGGATTCTAATATTTCTAAGGAGTTCGGGTTTAAAAATGACTTGAAATCATGGCCTTCTTTGCTGTTAGCAGGGTTTTCCCTGGTAAACAAATGGTCATATAACCTTACCTCTGCGTTAACTGAGTGCTCCGCTGAAACCCAGTGCAGTGTAGATTTCACTTTACGGCCATCAGGGGAATCTCCACCTTTTGTCTGGGGATCATAGGTGCAATGAACCTCTGTTATTTCGCCTGTTTTTTCATCCTTTACTGCACCTACACACGTGATAAAATAAGCATATCTTAGACGAACCTCACGGCCCGGGGTGAGTCTAAAAAACTTATGAGGTGGGTTCTCTCGAAAATCATCTCGTTCAATATATAATACCCGAGAGAAGGGTATTTTTCTCGTCCCCATGGCAGGGTCCTCCGGGTTGTTTATTGCCTCTAATTGTTCTGTTTTTCCCTCCGGGTAGTTGTCTATTACTACACGAAGGGGGCGAAGAACAGCCATTACCCTGGGTGCCCTTTTGTTTAAATCCTCACGAAGGCTATGCTCAAGCAGTGCTACATCAACCGTGCTATCCTTTTTTGCCACCCCAATGCGGTTACAGAACTCACGGATTGACTCAGGGGTGAAGCCCCTCCTTCTCAAGCCAATTATAGTAGGCATGCGGGGATCATCCCAGCCTGAAACAAATCCAAGCTCTACCAACTCCAGAAGACTTCTTTTGCTCATTATGGTGTACGATAGATTGAGCCTGGCAAATTCGATCTGTTGGGGATGAAAGACCTTTAATTCATCGAGAAACCAATCGTATAAGGGACGGTGGTCTTCAAATTCAAGTGTGCAGATGGAATGTGTTATTCCCTCGATAGAATCCGAAAGGCCGTGGGTGAAGTCATACATAGGGTAAATGCACCATGTATCACCTGTCCTGTGGTGGGAGGTGTGTAGAATGCGGTATATGACAGGGTCACGCATATTTAAATTGGGAGATGCCATATCAATCTTTGCCCTGAGCACCCTTGATCCGTCCGGAAACTCACCGTCCCTCATGCGTTTAAACAGGTCTGCGTTTTCCCCAACAGATCGATTTCTATAAGGACTTTCCCTGCCCGGTTCAGTCAATGTTCCCCGGTATTCTCGTATCTCCTGTAAGCTAAGATCGCATACATAGGCCTTACCATAGTTTATAAGCTGCAATGCGTACTCGTAGAGCTGCTCAAAGTAGTCTGATGCATAATATAGGCGGTCGCCCCAATCGTAACCAAGCCATTGTATGTCCGCCTTGATTGATTCCACATATTCCACATCTTCCTTGCTTGGGTTGGTGTCATCAAAACGCAAATTGCACAGGCCACCTTTATTTTCAGCTGCAATTCCAAAGTTGAGGCATATGGACTTGGCATGGCCAATATGCAGATAACCATTTGGCTCCGGCGGAAAACGGGTATGCACCCTGCCATCATTTTTATTTGCCTTTAAATCCTCGGCAATCATACTGCGGATAAAGTCTGAAGGTGCGGGCTTAGCGTTAATCATTTAATAGCTCCATTATTATTTAAAGGTAAAAACACATCCTGAGAATCAATCTGTTGATAGTATTATATGTAGTCTTTTTTTTCAAGAAAAGAGTTGAAAGTCTGCATATTCGACATAAGCCAGAATTTTTTTCAATAAAAAATAAAAAAAGTTCAACAAAAACGCACAAGCAAAAATTCATTCTTCACCTTGCGCCTTACTCAAATCAGGCACCCCACGGCCACTGACGCACTCCTCT
>JAGYMO010000046.1 GCA_018400255.1 Deltaproteobacteria bacterium | reverse complement strand
ATCTATTTATGTAGCTGAAATCATTATGGACAATGACATAGCTGTTGGCATCAAATGCCTCTGTTACTGTACCTACTAACTCTTCTAATGGTCTTTTAGAATATTGTTCGCCCACCTCTGTGTGGAGTTGAATTGACCATTTCTCGACTATTTGAGATCGATTGTGATTAATAAAGCCTAATAGATCAAAGCTCACGTTTTCTCCACCTAAAAGATCTTTAATGATTTATAGGCCCGAGAGTTATATCGAAGAATACTGTCTCGCATCCTTATCATGTCGTCAATAAAGCATTTGCATGGCCTTGTGCATCTATATTCTGTAATTCGATCAATAGTATATTTATTTTTACTTATTTACATGTTCACGCTTTCAGGCTATGAGGGGATGTTTCATCTCTGTTTCCAATAAGAAATTCATGAGACTTTTTGACTATATTTTTAAAATCGAACTGAAATAAAAAAAGAGGAGAATTGTAAGGCCATCATTCCTGAATACCTCTTCCAATGGGAAGCCATATATGGTTACTTATTGATTAAGCCAGCATCAAAACAAAAAAAATCTAAAACAACTATAAATATAAAGTCAACAATAAATTTTTCTTCCCCAATCCCACAATTAATCTCGAATGGAAGCGGATGAAACCTTGAAAAAGAGTTGTTGATTCGGTAGGCTACGTCAATTCAAACAAAACTAATACCGTAATCAACCAGGTGAAATAGCATGATACGGCAAACAAGACTTCTTTCAAGTTAGAAATGATAAAACATATAAACCCAGATTATGCAGTAGCCATCTACTGCATAATCTGGGTTAAATAAATAATGGCTGAAACCGTTAAGCTTTTGAATAGAGGATATATTGGCAATCAGCTATGCACATTTTGTAAAAAATGTGAGAGCACATATAAAGCTAATGAAGGACCATAGGCAGTTAAAAGATTACTTGCCTATTGCCTTCAGTATGGCTTTGGCAAAGTCTATCTCTGGCTGCGCTCCTACTATGCTTTCATTCTCATTTATAACAGTGTGGGGTACCCCCTGGACATCGTATTTGTTTACAAGAAATGAAAATTCCCCAGCGTCTATCATATCTGCTCTAATGTTGTCATTAACCATGGCAAATTTATGGACAGTGCGAACTGCACGGGGGCAATAAGGTCACGTGGGGGAAATAAGAACCTGAAGGTGAACAGGTTGATCAACTTTATTTAATTCTGCCAAGACATCGTTGCTTAGTCCAGCGTCTCTCTTTCCAATATTTAAGATGTCCTGTATAAGGACGTTAAATTCATATCCCCCAGGCACACCATAAAAATGTATTCCGTAGTCTTTGTCGCCTATCAGGATTGTGGCGGGTATTTTATCCACCCCATATTTTTTTGCAAGCTCAGCGTCTGCTACAAAGTCATGGACTTCAAGGGCTACCTTATCCGAGATGGATGAGATTTCCTCCAGGACGTCGTGGGTGGCACTACAGTACGTACATTCCATCTCCTGGGTAAAAAATATAATCTTGACCTCATTTTTAATGGCCTTAAATAGGTCTATCAGTTTTTTCCTGTCTTCCTCCTTGAGCATTCCCATGGCATCCTCCCTATATGATGTTTTTATTGATGAGATAGTTATATGCAGACAGTGCGGCCTTTGCGCCTTCACCCGCAGAGATTACTATCTGTTTATGGGGCACTGTGGTAACATCACCTGCCCCGAATAAACCTTCCACATTGGTACGGCATAAGCAGTCTACCACAACCTCACCCTGCTTATTTAATTCCGCCAAATTTTTAACAGGATCACTATTTGGTAGAAGGCCTATTTCAACAAAGACCCCATCTGCGGTAATTTTTTTCTCCTCGCCTTTGTCTCTGTCCTTTATGGCAACTCCTGTTACCTTGTCCTTGCCCTCTATCCGGATAAATTCATAGTAGTCAAGAAGGGTGGCATTCCCCGTACTTTTTACCCTCTCCTGGAGCGATTCATCTGCCTGCCAACCCTTAATAAAATTTACCATAGTAAGTTTCGCGCCTACCTTTGTTAAGTCCACAGCAGTGGTGAATGCTGAATTTCCACCTCCCGCTACAATCACCTTTTTCCCCTTATAAAAAGGTGCATCGCATGTTGCGCAATAGGCAAGTCCCCTGCCAACAAGCTCCTTTTCTCCGGGTATGCCGAGTGGGCGATGTCTTTTCCCGGTGGCGAAAATTACAGAGTGACCTGAATAACCGTTTCCGTCATCCGTCAGAACCTTGAATATTTTATCCTCTATTGTAACCTCTAAAACATTGCAGTTCAGGCATATGGGAACATCAAAGCTTTTGACATGTTCTTCAAAACTGTCTGCAAGATCTTTGGCATTAATATTCTGAAAGCCTATCCAATTCTCGATCTCCGAAGTTTCTCTAACCTGTCCACCAAAGTCTTTGGTAATAATGGAAATATTCATCATTTTTCTTGAGGCATAAACTGCTGCAGTCATTGCAGCGGGCCCCCCGCCTATAATAATGGTGTCGTATATTTCATCATTCTTAGGCTTTTTTACCTCTTCAAATAAAGACGTATCTAAAGAAAAATCTGGAAAGTCCATTTTGTCCTCCTCGATGGTAAATTAAGATAGATATCCCTCTTGCCTCCTCAGTGAATCTGTATTCATTCAGTGACAATAAGAATCGAGATGAGCCTAAAAGTTGCGGAAATCTTCTCGCATAAAGAAGCATTTCACCACAGGGGCACAGAGTTCACAGAGAACTACCCTGAAGGCCCAGCACTTATCCGTAAAGCTTGAGCATTGACCATTAAAAATTAAAAATTGAACACTAATAATCAAGTATTAATCTGGGTTTACCCTGAGCCCTATGCAGTATTACTTATCCCTGATCTCTGCTTTGCCCGATGGAATGCGAGAGCTATTCCATCGGGACCTT
>JAGYMO010000045.1 GCA_018400255.1 Deltaproteobacteria bacterium | reverse complement strand
GAATCATTATTGTCATCTCTTGATAAGGAGATTAATGTATCAACACTGTCTACATAACCTTTGTCTACATCCTCTTTAACCTTAGCGTAATAAATTTTCTTATGCAGCGTAGCCGTTGATCCCTCCTCAGCCGTTAAAAGTTCCTCAAACAGTTTCTCTCCCGGTCTTTTTCCAGAAATAACAATAGGTATATCCCTGTCTGGCTCTAAACCTGATAATCTTATTAATTCTTCAGCCATCTTGTATATAGACACAGGCTTCCCCATATCAAGAACAAACACATCCCCGCCCTTACCCATCGAACCTGCCTGCATTACTAATTGTACGGACTCCGATATGGTCATGAAATAACGTTTCATCTCATAATCCGTTACAGTTACAGGGCCGCCTTTCTGAATCTGCTTCTGGAATATAGGGACCGCGCTTCCCCTGCTTCCAAGAACATTTCCAAATCTTACAGAAATAAATGCTGTCCGGCTATTATTGAGCCCCCTTATCAAATTCTCCGCTATCCTTTTAGTTGCCCCCATAACACTCGTAGGATTTACGGCCTTATCCGTTGATATAAAAATAAACCTATCCACGCCTGATTCAGCAGAGGCCTTGGCCAGGATCTTTGTTCCATGAATATTATTAAAGACCGCCTCTCTTGGATTTTCCTCCATTAAAGGCACATGCTTGTAAGCGGCCGCGTGGAAAACCGTATTAAAATTATACTCTCTAAATATTTCCATTATCCTATTCTCGTCCCTTATGTCTCCAACAATTGATTTCACGCAAGAAAAAGGATATCTTTCTTTTATTTCCATATCTACCTTAAAGAGTTCAGTCTCACCCATATCCAGCATAAACAGCTTGGCAGGACTGAGTCTGATGATTTGCCTGCAAAGCTCAGATCCTATTGATCCACCAGCCCCTGTAATCAATATATTTTTGTTCGTAATATAGGAGGAGACCTTTTCTATATCAATTTCTACTGGCTCACGTCCTAAAAGGTCCTCAATAGAGATATCCCTTATGTCCATCTGGGTAACCTTCCCATTTATTATACTTGATAGTCCGGGAAGCACTTTAACAGCCTTTATCTTTGTCTTTCTCACAAATTCCATTATACCTGCAATTTCCTTTGATGTGGCAGATGGAATAGCAATTATAATTTCCTTTACGTTAAAATCCTTAACAAGCTTTGGTATGTCTCTCCTATCCCCTAAAACCCTTATGCCGTGGATAAAGGTATTTTTCTTCTGAAGATCATCATCGATAATCCCTACAGGCAAATACCTTGACTGACCAGATCGCACCATATCTCTTATGAGCTGCTCCCCTGCGGAGCCTGCTCCTATAACAAGTATATCCCTTCGCTTTTTTCTGCTGGGCCCAAAATAATATATACGAAAAAATGTTCTGAAAGAAATCGCGAAAACAATAGTAAGGAGAAAATCGGAAAAAAGTACGGAACGGGGGAAACCTGAAAAAACTGCAACATCATGGAATATAAGCACCAAAAGTGCCATTGTTAGAGAAGAAATGGCCGATGCCTTAATTACAGACAGACCCTCTGCAAGCGAGATATAGCGATAGGAGATATGGTAAAGCCTAAAAATCCAGAATAAAAATATCTTAAAAGGGACAATTATTAGCTCAAGCAAGATGATTTGTTCTACATACCTTGCGCTTAAGGCCTCGATGGAACCCAATCTAATCCAATATGCAAGGAAAAGAGAAAAAAGCATTAACAATGCATCTACAATAATGGATAAAGATTTTTTATAAAGTCGTGCGGTATAAAATATTTTATCTAATTTTTTGCTCATACTTTTATCTTATTTCAGTCAAATAAAAATTAACAGCCAAAGTCTCTTAGGTAACTGTCTTTAAAGGTGGCCGCTTTTTAGACATAACATATATTATATTTGATGAATATATTCAACTTTTTTAGTAACTATTAAGCTTGTCGGGTTTAAGGCTAACGGCTACAAGTATTTCAAGCACCTCGTAACGACTAGATCAAGCCACCCTGAGTCTTCTCAGTTTTGGAAATCCCTGCCTGCCTGACTTAAGCAGTTGAGCTGCACCGGCTTACTCTTGGGAAGCCTGGAATACTATTATAAAACAATAACGGTAGTTTATCAGCCGGCTCAAATCCAAAAAGTCAAGATATTTCGTATCATTACCATATTAATCTATCAGCCCTTTAGCTTCAGTCTATCCAGATAAATAGCAAGCTATTTTATTCATGTACTATTGACAA
>JAGYMO010000044.1 GCA_018400255.1 Deltaproteobacteria bacterium | reverse complement strand
TTCTGATTGAATAACTTTTATTTCCATTTTTCTCACCTTTTTGAATGTTTATAATTTGTAGGCTAACCGTTTAAAAAAGCTAAAAGATATTATAAATTATGTCAACATACTAATAATGATTTAGGATTTTTTAAATGCCGGCTACCAATAAAAAATTATACTTTTTTATGGATAAATTCCAGGATCAATTCGTTTACCTCTTCATATTTTTCAATCATTACCATGTGACCGGCTTGGGGGATAACTTTCAGCGCACTGTTTTTTATTTTTTTATGAAGTTTTCTAGATTCATCTGGCGGCGTAAGCTTATCTTCTTCACCACAGATTATTAAACTTGGTGTTGCAATCTTATCCAAATCACCTCTGGAATCAAAATCATTGCATGCGGAAAAATCATTGTGAACAACTGATTGCCCAGCCTCTTCCATGAATTTAGAGCCTTCTCTAATTAAATTTTTATCCGTATTTTCATGGTAGGCATAACCCATTATTGTCGCCACTGTATTTTTAAAATTATCCAGGAGGCCTTGAAGAAATTGAGGCGCTACCTTTAAAGTCGCACCAGTCCCAATTAAAATCAAGCCTTTTAAAAGCTGCGCATTTTTAATCGCTAAAGACTGAGCAATTGCACCCCCCATGGAATTTCCCATAATATAAATAGGTTCCTTGAACCAGGCCTCAATAACCCTTATTAGCCAGTCTGTATATTCACTTATGCGCTTTGCGGCATTTTCCCCAGGCTGTCCATGTCCTGGAAGGTCTATGGCATACGTGTTTATTTCTTTATTCAAGAATGTTAGCTGAAAAGACCATATGGCACTCTTGCCACCTGCCCCATGAATCATTAGAAGGGTAGGCCTATCATTTCTAAAAGCCCTTTTCCCCTCTTGATAGCCGAAGGTTAAATCTTTTAGGGTCTTTATTGTCATCCCGGCAATTATGCCTCAGCCCTCATACTTACCGAAGGTAAGACAACCATTAATGCCCCCGAAACCAAAAGAATTCGAGAGGGCATATCTAACGTTCGAATAACGGGCCTTATTTGGAACATAATCTAAATCGCATTTCGGATCAGGCTCATCAAGATTTATGGTTGGCGGTATTATCCCGTCTTGTATCGTTTTTGCCGTAAAAATACCCTCAACTGCGCCGGCCGCCCCCCACATGTGTCCTATCATGGATTTATTTGAGCTTATCATAATCTTCTTTGAATGAGCACCAAATAGGTTTTTAATGGCAATGGTCTCTGTTTCGTCGTTTGCCACGGTAGCTGTTCCATGGGCGTTTATATAATCGACATCCTCTAACTCAATGCCGGCTTCCTGAATACTTAGTTCCATGCATTTTGATGCGCTTTTCCCGCTTGGCATAGGTGCGACAGCATGATAGCCATCACAGGTAGACCCGTATCCCATAACCTCAGCATAGATTTTGGCTCCACGTGTTTTAGCGTGTTCTAATTCTTCTAATACAAGAACCCCTGCGCCTTCACCTATAACAAAACCATTTCTTCGCCTTTCAAAGGGCCGACTTGATTTACGGGGCTGATCATTCCATCCACTTGCTATAGCATTTAGATTATCCAGGCTTGCCATCAGGGTTATGGAAATTCCTGCATCAGAACCACCTACAATCATTACATCCGCCTCATTGTATTTAATCGCCTTAAATCCAACTCCTATGGCGTTTGTCCCTGCTGCGCATGCCTCTTGCAAAAAATGGTGCATGCCCCTTGCCCCAAACATCAGTGCCATTTCGCCTGCACCTGTATTGGCAGAAAGATTTATTACCAGATAGGGGGTTACGTTTTTTATAAGCCCTTTAACGATAAGTTCATGATTCTCCTCGAATGTTCTGCATGAACCAATAGCTGTTGCAGCCACTACACCTGCCCTGTATTCTTCATCCTCCAAAATCTTCAGCCCGCTGTCATCCATAGCCATTTTTGCAGATGCTAAAAGAAAATGTATGAATCGATCCGTTCTCCTAACCTTTTTTGCGCTTATATAATCAGTTGCTGAAAAATCCCTTACCTCGCCTGCTACTTGACATTTCAGGGAAGATGCATCGAAAAGAGAAACATTCTTTATCCCAGACTCCCCGTTGCATAATCTTTTCCAACTCTCCTCAACACCAACTGCCAATGGGGTTACCGCTCCCACCCCAGTAATAACGACTCTTCTTTTCATATTCACTTTCTCGTTTCTACCTCCCCCCTCTTCGCATCTCCTCCTCCTTCTTGGCCACCTCAAG
>JAGYMO010000043.1 GCA_018400255.1 Deltaproteobacteria bacterium | reverse complement strand
TTCTAGAATCACCTTCAAAATCACTCGTGGGGATTGCAAGGGCGTTATTATTCCCCTTGTCAATGCAGGGGGAGGTGGGTGTGATATGAAAATCATTATTTGATGGGTCAGCAAAAAGTGGATCGCTGTTGATATTGCCTTCACCGCTATACCCTCCCTGAATATCAGAATAGGTGACTGCTGGATTAGACGTATCATCGTTGTATATCTCAGGGCCATCAGGTGCTGTATCGCCCCAGAGGATGCAGTTGGTAATGGTGGGGGATGAGTTATTGTTATACATGGCCCCGCCCCATTTTGCATTATTACCTGAGAATGAGCAGTTGGTGATGGTGGGGTAAGAATCCTCATTATTATAGATTCCACCCCCACTATTTGCTGCTCTGTTATCTGAGAAGATACAGTTGGTAATTGTGGGGGAGGAGTTAGCATTATTAAAAATCCCCCCGCCCCATTTCGCATTATTATTTGAGAATGAGCAGCTGGTGATGGTGGGGGAAGAGTTATTTTCTATAAAGATTCCTCCGCCTTCGGCGTCTGGCCATTTACTACCATAGGCATTGCCTCCGGTGATGGCAAGCCCATCAATGCTGGCGTCTGCAGTGATATAGAGGCAGTGATACACGGAATCCTGGCCCTCTATTGTAGTTATATTGGTTTCCCAGTCTCTCTCATCCCTCTGGATTTCATCTCCATGAAAGCCCCCATAAATACCTACTGCCCCATCAACATTAATCTGGGAGGAAAGATTGTACGTGCCTTTCTTAAGCCAGATTTCATCTCCACCGCTGGCCGCATCCATTGCCTCGTGGATGGTTTTGAAGGCCTCACTCCAAGTTAGTCCGTTTCCTGAGGCGCTCACTTCATTGTCCACATATAAGACCTGTGTCTCTCGCTCTGTTAATTTTGCAATGAATGCATCCCTTCCTCCCCCACTTATTCCCTGAAATGCATTCTTCGTTGGAAAATCTTCCGAATCAGTTTTCCCTGTTATAAATACATTCCCTGATGCGTCAACAGCAATGCCGGATCCTTCATCCCAAGCGTTCCCACCGAGGAACGTAGATGATGCAAGTGTGTCGCCATTGGGGTCCAGCTTGGTATAAAAAACGTCGCTAGGTCCTCTGAGCGTTGCTTGGTACTCACCTTTTATTGGAAAATTGGCAGAGTATGTATAGCCGGTTATATAGGCACATCCTGCGGCATCGATAGCAATTGCATTTCCAGCTTCCTTTTCGCTCCCACCCAGGTATGTAGAGTATCCAAGGCTATTGCCGTTTGGGCTAAGTTTCGTTACAAAGACGTCTATATGATAGAATGCACTGACTTCGTTAGGGCCACCTCCGCTTGTGCCTTGATAGGCGTTCTGGGTGGGGAAGTCATCCGAATCTGTTCCTCCGGTTACATATGCATTCCCCGATGCATCAACAGCTATACCAAATCCTTCGTCAGAGCTACTTCCCCCAAGATAGGTAGAGTAAGAGAGGCTACCGCCAGAAGGGCTCAGCTTGACAACAAAGGCATCCCCGTAGCCACCTCCATCTGTATCTTGAAAGGCATTCTTAGTTGGAAAATTCCCGGAATGAGTCGAGCCAGTGATATAGGCACTCCCTGCTGCATCAACGGCGATACCTGCTCCAGAATTATTGCTTGCTCCCCCAATATAGGTAGAGTATGCAACCGTCTCGCCTCCCTGGTTGAACTTGGTGACAAAGGTATTGTAGCCTCCTCCAAATGTTTCCTGCAAGGCATTATGGACGGGAAAATCATCGGAGAACGTAGAGCCTGTTACATAGGCGCACCCAGACGAGTCAACGGCTATGCCAAAGCCTGTATCACTGCCATTTCCTCCAAGATATGTAGAAAAGGAAAGGTTGTTACCGCTCGGACTGAGTTTAGCGACAAAGGCATCATCTCTTCCATGGCGTGTTTCCTGAAAGGCATTCTTAGTGGGAAAATCATCGGAATAAGCCCAACCAGTCACATAGGCACTCCCTGATGAATCAACGGCGATACCATAGCTAAAGTCCACACCACTACCGCCCAGGTATGTGGAATAGATAAGCGTATCGCCATTTGGGTTTAGCTTAGTAACAAATACCCCACTTGTTGGCTCCTGATATGCATTTTCCGTGGGAAAGTCGTATGAGGCAGTGCTTCCTGTTACATAGGCATTTCCAGATACATCAATAGCTATACTTCTCGCGTAATCAGAGCTACTTCCCCCAAGATAGGTAGAATAAGAGGATGTAAGGGGGTCTATCACAAGAGAATAGCGCTTGTCATAGTCCCCTAAATGAAAGGAGAAGTTGTTTTTTGATATTACATAGTGACATGTTACCATATGTCTCTTCCCGTCTATCTCCTGATAAGAAAGGGGTTTCATGTGTTTTAGCACGCCAAGAGGCGTCATTATCAAAAGATTTCCATCTTCATCTACATTCAAGGCATCGATTCCCTCAAAAGACATGGTAATATCACTGGGGTCTGCTCCCGGGGATACAATTAAATCATATTCCATTCGTGTGTTGTTGCCATAGATCTTCATGTCTATGCCATGGTAGATATTTTTATAGATTATCTCTTTATACGTAGGGATATCTGTGCGCCAGTTTTTGGGATTATTGCCTATAAAATAATTCACCCTTCCAGGTAATGTATTGCGTGAAAATAGCCTGACACTCTTGTTTACACCCAGAGGCTTCATACTAAAGGAAAGGCCTTTGAAATCATTCACTCTAGGTTTGTTCAGGGAAGGCGAACCACCTCCTGCACCTGATAATAGGTTATAAACTATTCCTTCCTTTGTGAAGCAGATGCTGCCTCTTTCCCCTTTTATGTAATACAATACAGCGCTGCTAAGTTGCCCATTGTTTTGGATAAATGAGAGGGACATAGTACCATAGGAGTCTATTAGACTAACTTTTGGTTTTGGTACCCTGCAATGTTGCTGAACTTTGGTGGCTAGGGAGGAGGTTGATAACAAAAAAGATAGAAACAAAAAAACACTTAAATAAAAAACAAATGGTTTTTTCATTTTCAAACCTCCTATTTTTTTGTGGGGTTTTTATATTTTTCTACATAAACTAATTGCATATAGAGGCTGAAAGTTCAAAATCTTTTTTCTATTAGACCTGCATACTAAGTTTAGAAGATAAATAAAAAAAGCTAAGGTTAAAAAACAAGGTCAGCTATTATAAGACTTTATCACTCGTGCTCTTTTAGATCCAATCTCTATTTAGGCTGGAATATGTTAAAGTTTTAGATGAGATGTGGAATTGAAAAAAACAAGCACGCATACTTTATATGTAGTAGAAGAGCCTTAGGTGACATAAGCACTAAATAGTTTTTTAGATTAATCCCATACCTAAAAAAGGGTCACTTTTATAACAAAACCTTAAAATTTTATGTGTGTTCTATCTATGATCCTAAAGAAGTAGCTTATTCTATCCCAGCTTTATGAGAAAATATTTAGTAGTGATTAGAAAAATTTTGATTTTATCATGCTTTGCCCCATGTCATAGGCAGCTATATTCTGATCTAACCTTTCGGCAGAGATATTTCTTGAGAGGGCATCAATAAAGATCTTTCTGTCAATTGGCAGGACACCCGTTCCAGAAAGGGCGCCTACTGCGATTATGTTTCCAAGCATGGGATTTCCAAGGC
>JAGYMO010000042.1 GCA_018400255.1 Deltaproteobacteria bacterium | reverse complement strand
AAAAAAGCAGAGCCAAAAAGAAATGAGTATTTTTTCATTTTACTGACCTCCATTTTTAAAGGTTTAATGCTGCATATATAATTTCTAAGCCCATAGAAAAAAATTTCACGGCATAATGCTATTGGTATACTTAGATAGAGATTGATGCCTTTTAATCCAAAACATGCTTAAAAAATTCCATAAGCGCCGTTACTCACACTATAAAATATATGTAATTTTTTAAAGACCATTTATCTGCACATGGTACATAAATTATCTATTTACAACAGTTTTAATGAATGTCAATGTTAAAATTATAAAATCGTTTTTATTCAAAAGAAAGTTTAATGGTATAAATTCTTTAAATGGCGTAAGAATAAAGAAAAGACGGGACTGTCAGGAAAAATAAAAGCAAGGACTATTACCTGTGCAAAGTTTTTTAAACTTTACATAAAACCAAATATTTTTTATTATCCGCCTGAAAAAATTAAACAAATTTTCTTAATTAACATACATGTGAGGTTTTCTTGATAAAACGCACAAGAATATTAGATGCATTGAATTCCGAATCCCCTTTAGAACATATTCTTATAAAAGGTTGGGTACGAACCAGGCGGGATTCTAAAGGCTTTTCCTTTTTGGACATAAATGACGGGTCATGTCTGAGAAATATCCAGGTTTTTGTTGAAGAGGGCTCTCCTCCATATAAAACCCTGAAAGACGTTAATACAGGGTCCGCAGTAGAAGTGAAGGGTTCACTTATTGAGTCACCGGGAAAAGGCCAGAAATGGGAAATAAGGGCGGGAGATTTAACGCTTGTCGGACCAGCTGAGCCGGAAACGTATCCCCTGCAGAAAAAAAGGCACTCCGATGAGTTTTTACGTACTCTAGCCCATCTGCGCCCTCGAACAAACAAATATGGGGCCTTGTTCAGAATTCGTTCAGAGAGTTCATTTGCAGCCCACAAATTTTTCAGGGATCAAGGATTTTATTATCTTCATTCCCCAATTATCACGGGCTCTGACTGTGAGGGCGCTGGTGAAATGTTTAGAGTAACTACACTTCCCGCTTCTAAGATCAACCCTGAAACCACAGGGGATGTTTTTGAAAAGGACTTTTTTGGCCGGGAGGCTGGCCTGACTGTATCAGGGCAGCTTGAGGCCGAATTATTTGCATGCGCCTTGGGCAATGTCTATACATTCGGCCCTACATTCAGGGCAGAAAATTCGAATACTCCCCGTCATGCAGCAGAGTTTTGGATGATAGAACCGGAGATGGCATTTGCGGATCTCAATGACAATATGGATTTAGGGGAAAATTTGGTTAAAAGCATGACCATTCATGTAATGGAAAATTGCCAGGAAGACCTTGAATTATTCGCAAGATTTGTAGATAAAAATCTCATTCATATCCTTGAGACAGTCATAGAGAAGACTTACGCCAGGATATCTTATACTGATGCAATTGATATTTTAAGGGCATCAGGAAAAACATTTGAATTCCCTGTTGATTGGGGGGTGGACATTCAGACAGAACATGAAAGATATTTATGCGAAGACTATTTTAAAAGACCCGTTATTGTCTATGACTACCCAAAGGAGATAAAGTCATTTTACATGCGATTGAACGATGACAATAAAACAGTTGCGGCTATGGATTTGCTTGTGCCTAAGATTGGTGAACTTATAGGTGGTAGCCAGCGTGAGGAGCGTTATGATGTTCTCGAAAGGCGTATGATGGAAAACAATATGAACTTCAAGGATTATTGGTGGTATATAGACATACGTAAATTTGGAAGCGTGCCCCATGCTGGATTTGGGCTTGGATTTGAACGTTTTTTAATGATGGTCACCGGGGTCTCAAATATACGTGACGTAATACCATTCCCTAGAACCCCAAGGCATGTTGAATTTTAAAATACTACTATAAACAAAGTAGATGAAATTTTCTTATTAAATGTTTAACCAGGGTGATATTCCCTTAGAATTTATAGTAGTCTTTTTTTAGGGTTACTTAGACAGCGGCCAAAGGCCGGAAATGAGTGATCAATTTAGTGCAATACTACATGGGGCTTCAGGGTAAATCCAGGTTA
>JAGYMO010000041.1 GCA_018400255.1 Deltaproteobacteria bacterium | reverse complement strand
GAGATAAAAACAATATCCTACCGCATGATGCTGAATAATGTTGTTAATTGTTATTTGATTAGCACTGAAGGTGGCTATTTCTTGATTGATACCGGTATGCCAAACAGGCGTCTTCAAATTCAAAAAGATATAGAAAATGCCGGATGTCATCAGGGTGATCTTAAATTCATTATTTTGACCCATGGTGATGTTGACCATAGCGGTAATGCTGCCTATTTTCGTAAGCAATTTGGTGCCAAAATTGCTATGCATGTGGCGGATATTGGTATGGTCGAAAAAGGAGATATGTTTGCCAGTAGAAAACATACCAGCCCTATCATTAAAACCCTATCCAATCGTTTTTTCGGGATAAATGAACCAGACCGTTTTAGCCCGGATTTAACCATCGAAGAGGGCTATGATTTTACCCCTTACGGTTTTAATGCCAAAGTGCTTCATCTTCCTGGTCATACCCGTGGTTCTATCGAAATCCTGACTGCCGAAGGCAATTTATTTTGCGGTGACATGCTGGGAAACATAACTAAACCAGCCCGCTTTTCACTCATCGACGACCCAATAGAAGCCCAAAACAGTATCAAGCGGATAAAAGCACTGGATATTAAAATGGTTTATCCCGGTCATGGTAAACCCTTTCCGATGAGTGCCCTGGAGCTTTAGCCATTGTTATGGTCCAAATAGAAAGCTTCAAGATTCTATGAAATCAGAAATAATGTGAACTTGTAAAGCCTGACCCTATAGTCACTATTAACCGATTATCTCTTTATTTATACACAATGTTATTTAGTTGTGTGGAAAAATATAATGAAAAATATTTGATGTGTCCCTTACTCTATATATTTTAAAAAATTGAATTTAATTTTGTTAATATCTATTAAACAGTTATTTCATCTTTATTTAAACGATTCAAGATCTCGAATTATTTGACAAAACTATTTTAGTATAATATTATATGATTTAGTATAAACTAAAATAAAAAGAGGCTTATCGGTGACAGAATTAATCAGTATTTTAAAGGCGTTATCGGATGATACGCGTTACAATCTTGTTAACCTTTTACTGAAACATGATTTTTGTGTTGGTGCCCTGGCAACCCGTTTAAACATATCTGAATCTGCTGTGTCTCAACATCTTAAAATATTACGGGATGCCGGAATCGTAAGAGGAGACAAGAGGGGATATTATACTCACTATTATGTTGACCGGGAGATTTTAAAACAGGCTGCCGGTCAGCTACTTAAATTATCCAAAGTTATTCCTTTAGTCAATAAATGTCATCAGGATTGTACATCAAACAATACCCATTGTAGCAAGAAGATGGTGAGTGATAATGAGTCATGATAACTGTGAACATCCGGAACGCAGACCAAGAGACGGAAAATGCAGCGAAGAACAGATTAAAAAATGCCATGGGAAAAAAGAAGAACATCCCTGTGATAATAAAAAAGAGGAGTAGAAAAGGAGCATTTGAATTTGAAGATATTGGAAGTTAAAAACCTTAGCAAAGATTATGATGGATTTAAAGCGGTCAAAGAGATCAACTTTTCTCTGGAGAAGGGGGAAGTATTCGGATTTTTGGGACCAAACGGGGCTGGCAAGACTACGACCATTAATATGCTTACCGGTCTAGCCAGACCGACTTCCGGTTCTATTGAGATAGCCGGAGAAGATGGCATAAGAAATATCAAGAAAGTTCAGCAGATTATCGGTATCGTCCCTGATGAAAGCAATCTCTATGATGAGATGAATGGTTTTGATAATCTTGTTTTTTGTGCCTCGCTCTACGGGCTGGATAAAGAAAAAAGAGAGAAAAGGGCACAGGAATTATTAAAGCAGTTTGGCCTGGCCAATACCGGTAAAAAACTTTTTAAGGCTTATTCCAAGGGCATGAAAAGAAAGCTGGTCATTGCCGCAGGCATTATTCATGAGCCACCAATATTATTTTTAGATGAACCGACAACCGGTATTGATGTAGAGACTGCCAGACAGATC
>JAGYMO010000040.1 GCA_018400255.1 Deltaproteobacteria bacterium | reverse complement strand
GGTGCAGATAACAGTAAGTATCCTGCTGGAGAAAGATTTAACCCTTCCCCTCTCATCTCTCTACCATAGTAGATAGACGGGTCTGCTTACCTTTGCGTAGACTGGAAACCATAGATGCAGTATAGACCCAAGGACTAAATGAGTTGCGCCTGGTCGAAAAGAGATTTCCCTTCGCCTTTTCTATGAGTGCCCTTCAGGGCAGTTCGTGTTGTGCACATCGGGGGAGTCCGATGGGCACAACGAATAAAATTTCTGTGAACTCTGTGCCTCCGTGGTGAATAAAATTTTTATGTAAGAGATACAATCAAACCTATAAGATACAAAGCATAGATGGATTATATAAACAAGGGCCAAATGTGTTACTTCCCGTTGAAAAGAAATTAACCTGTCTCTTTATATTGGCAGTAATCTTTTGTATGTATTATGATAGTAGCTATTTATAAAATCTAAATTTTTGAAAGGTAATGGAGAATGAAACTTCTGAAATCCATGTTTGCAACCCATGAGCTATTCCCTCAGGAGAACACATATCTCCGAGGCATGTAAAGAATTGTCTCTCAAGCCATGAAATACTTCATTTTATAAAGTCAACTACTATCGACTAAAGCCGCTAGCTTGAGGGTTAGAGGCACAAAGGTACACAGGCACTGAGTTTTTGAGACGCATTATTTTTTCTTTGTGCCATTGCCACTTTGATCCGTTATGACGTAACCAGATAAAATTATTAAACTAAAGTCTTCACCTCTCGGAGCGGAGCGGAGATCCCGTTAACAGGGTCGAAAATCCCGCTAAACGGAGAAGGTGAGGGTTTTCTCGCATTCCCCGAGGGAGACAGTAAATTTCAGTTAGCTTCAAAAATGATAAATAATCAAAGGTTTTTCAACTCATGAAACCGTCATTCCACCCCAGGTTAATAAATGACCCATTTTCGGATCCAGGTCTTTTTATTCCCTTTCTTTTTCAAAAAAGGGCCATCCTCTTTGACCTAGGAGATATATCAACACTATCAGCCAGGGATATCTTAAAAATAAGTCATATATTTGTGACCCATACTCATATGGATCATTTTATAGGGTTTGATCTCTTACTCCGCCATTTATTGGGACATGATAAAAAAATCCATCTTTATGGTCCACCCGGTTTTATGAAAAACATAGAAGCAAAATTAAATGGCTACACCTGGAATCTCATAGAAAATTACGAGAACACCCTTTCCTTAATTGTCACGGAAGTTCATAAAGAATATGCCTTTACTCAGACTTATAATAGCAGAGACAAATTTAAGGCACATATTCCACCCGAAAGGTTTCCATTTAACGGAGAACTGCATTCAGAGCAATCCTTCTCAGTTAATGCCGTCCTTTTAGACCATAAAATCGACATCATAGGGCTATCGTTAAACGAAAATTTTTCCATAAATATAATAAAAGAGGGCCTGAAGGAGCTTGGTTTATCGGTAGGTCCATGGATTAGGGAATTCAAAAATGCAGTATATGAAGGTCAAAACCCTAAGAAAATGTTTAGAATAAAATGGGATGAAAAAAATCAAGGCATAAAGGAAACATCATTCCCTATGCACAGATTAATAGACACGATTGCAAGGATATCACCGGGACAAAAAATAACATATATTACTGACATAATAGGTAGCAATGAGAACATAAAAAAGGCCATCGAATTAGCCAAATATTCAACTCACCTTTTTATTGAAGCCCCGTTTTTGGATAAAGATAAAGATATAGCAAAAACAAAATATCATCTTACTGCTAAGCAGGCCGGTCTAATAGGCGCAAGGGCACACGTTAAAAACTTAACAACTTTTCATTTTTCTCCACGGTATTTTGGTCGAGAAAATGAAATCATTGAAGAGGCAATGAAAACCTTTCAGTTAAGCTAAATCGCTTTTTTCATTCCAAGCTCAGTTGATATGAAAAGGAGGCATTAATATTTAAAAACTGTAAATCTAAGCTATCGGGAAATGGCGGGAATGGGTTTGCCAGCCTTATAGCCTCAAGGGCATAATTGTCAAGAATTTTATATCCAGAGGTCTTTTTTATTTCACACGTTATAAGATTTCCAAAACTGTCAATTCTGAAGGCAACTAGAAGATCTCCCTGCATATCCGCATTCTGAGCAGATAACGGGTAGACCCAATGATAAAATATCTTTTCCTTGATGACCCTTGCATAGGGTGCGTAGATTTCAATGCCAGTATCTAAAGATATTGTAGCCTCTT
Organism: Deltaproteobacteria bacterium; assembly: GCA_018400255.1. Classification (GTDB taxonomy): domain Bacteria; phylum Desulfobacterota; class DSM-4660; order Desulfatiglandales; family B25-G16; genus M55B121. The sequence continues at coordinate 1,949 of JAGYMO010000040.1, read as the reverse complement.
TGGCCTTTGTTTCTATATTTTTTTCAATTTTTTCATCACTATAATCACCACTTTCTCCACTTTCTTCAAGCTCTTCAGCCAGGGGAGTCATTAAATCTACCTGATATACCTTGAGATTACTTTCGAAAAGGTTATTCGGCAGTATGCTCTGGATTGCGATAAAAAGAAAAATATGAATTAAGAATGACAAAAGAAATGTTAGGGCAATAATATGTATTCTCTCTAACCCTGGTTTACTGCTATTTATTTTTATAAATGCCATCTGGTCCATTAACCCATAACTCTTCCCTTCTTTTAAACCACCAATCGCTACTGTCTGTATGTAATATCTCCTCCGCCATATTTTTAGCAAGGTCGGTGATAAGCCTTTTAACAGAGTAATGAAGCCACTGAGCTGCCGCTTTGTTACCTATATCCTGTTGTCTTTTTAGCTCTAATATAAAATCCAGCTGATCTGCGTCCTGAGACAACTGGGCTTCAAGCGTTCTCATTGAGTTAAATTCATTGGTCAAGGATACAATCTCATTACCAAACGGCAGATTCTTTGCAAAATCACTAACAGCCCTATCTTCATCAACATCAACATATCTTTTATTTACATAGTTATGATCGCCTGTTTTAGCTTCATGAAAATCATGGAAAAGAGTCATTAATACAACTTTCTGGATGTCTGCCTCCTTATGATTCTTTGCCAGCACATACGCAATAACTGTAGCCCTAAATGAATGTTCAGCAACTGACTCACTTCCTGTGCCTAAAAATTGGTACCCAGTTCTTGGTGTTTTTTTTAACATTCCAATCTCAAAAAGAAAGTTCACTATTTTTTTCATAAAATTTTCAAAACCTCGCGTTTCTTATCCGGACGAAAAAAGCCACGTTATACAATTAAAACAAGAGCGGCATTTTTATATAAGAACCCACCACTAGTCATTCCTTAAAAAGTCAAATACTGAAAATATACATGGCGAATATCAAACAATTACCTTAATAATCTGTATTTATCAGCTCTATATTCCCCCAGGTTGCCATTTGGTTACCAACAATTACTATGCCACCTCTAATGTCCTTCCAATCGTTAATTAATGCGATTTCCCGATTGAAGCTTAACTTGTCTTTTATTCTGTTTCCAAGGGCTGTAGCTGCAGCATCCGCAATTGAAGCAGAATCCGCAACAATACATACTGCATCAGTATTGCCAAAAGAGAGCGAGTGTCCTATGGTTGAAGAAGATGTTGATATGCCCGCAGGCATTTGTTCTGTATGCATTACAATCCCCAATCTTTTACTAAATTTTGATCTTCCGGCAAATATTGATACTGTAACCGAATTGTTCGTTTTTAAAAATATATCTCCACCATTTTCAACAATAATCTCTTCCGAGTAATTTAGGAGTTCTTTACCAACGGATTCGGCTACTGCTCCTGCTACTGATGCCATGGGTCCTATTCCAAATTTCCTTGTAGCGGATATCATTCGCTTGACAATATCCGGTGCAAACAAATCATTTGGATAGGGGAGGAGTGTTGAAAAAAAGACTGGGTTATCTTTTATGTAATTTTCTAATTGCCGTCTATAATGAAACACAATATCCTTGGCTTTATTAAGGAGATCGCAAGAGGCGCTGATCAGAAGATCAGTCTCCTTGATCAAGACCCTAAAAGAAATCAAACCCCTGGCCTTTACACCCTTCCTGTACTCATGTTCTCCTACCCTAGATTCAACCGCTTTAGTTTTCATGCCCATCTATAAAATTGTATCGTCTAAATAAAGAGGGAATAAACATTGGAAATGGCATTTTCTGAATACGTCAACTATTATCCCTAAAAGAGATAGCTTGAGTGTCAAAGGCGCGCAGGCACTGAATTTTTGAGACGCAGCATTTCTTCTTTGTGCCTGCCTGTGCGATGCACCTGTCTACGGGATTGGAACGAAGCGGAAACTCTGTTAAC
>JAGYMO010000039.1 GCA_018400255.1 Deltaproteobacteria bacterium | reverse complement strand
ATCAATCTATCTTAACGTAGGTAAAACGTTCGTACATGATTCAGTGTTTAGGATAGCAGTATTTCCGAAGGGGCAATCCCCTCAATCCAGTCGCGATTGTACAGAATTCATAGGATTGGGTGTGTTCAACCAAGACCCCTCAGCATATTTTCGAGAGCAGTGCGTAACAGCAGACGATATTGGATTGATCAAAGGTCGAATTATGAGCAGATTGGTAAGTACTGGACGCCTTACAGCTTCTGCCAAAGATTATGAATTTGTCTCCATAAATGATTTACGTAAAAGAGTCAAACAAAGACAGCTGGAACTCGGATTGAAGGAAGACTGAATAAAAGGGATGGGAGAGTGATGAAAAAAAGGGACAGAATACCAAAAACAGTAGGGGCAGGACTTCATTCTTGGCAGAAATTGATGTAATTCAAAGCACCGGCTTTGCCGAGCCTGCGGCTGCACGAGGACCGCTCGTTACACTCGCGGCCTGTGAGCCGGGCCGTTCGGCAAGCAAACAGGAGGTATAAAATGATAAAGCTAAAGTACATCATCGCGGTTATACTGGTCATCGCCATTGTATCACCCTGTCTGGGAAATGAAGCAGTCATAGAAGTGGATTCGTTTACGCTGGCGGGTGAAAAAGTTGTCGCTGGTAATCAATTTCACCTTACTCCACTTAAAGATGAAATGATAAATCTTAAAGGTGAGGGCTTTTCAATAAACGAATTTGACTTCCACTGTATTTTACAATCGAAAGAAAAAGAAATAGATTCATTTAAGGATGTTATAGCAATCGATTTGTCCACAAAAAAAATTACAAAGACACTAAAATTTTGTGGATCAGAATTTATTAAATGGCCATCAAGCACTACTGAGAAAAAAATTACAATGAGTTTTCCCATCTTGCCTGGAGAAGTTTACTCTGGTGAAGGTTTTTTCTATTTTTATTTGGACAATAAAAAAGATGAATGTATCAGCAATATTGTCGGAAGGAAAGTTAAATTTGAGTAATAATCAATTCATTAAGCTAATACTATAATATCGGAGACTTGGGACGTTCATTGGAAGATTGATTGCCGAAATGAAAATAAAAACTTTAATAGTATTCAATACTCAACTTTCGGACTTGAATTTACATTCTGAGTAACAGTCAATAATCTTAATTTGTTGAAAAATTTTTTACTGGTAGACCCTTTCCCATTGTTTATACTGTTGTTTGTACATAACTTTCAAAAAGGAGAGAGGGTCCACATGAAAAATGATAGAATTCATTACGATTGTCAAAAATCTGTTTTGTATCTCAACAGCATTGAGCACTTTTTTTAAAAATTTAATCAGGCCTGTCCGGTTAATATGTCCTACAAGCTCTGGAAATCTCGAACTTGACTGCAAATAGTAAAAGTCAGAAGTTTTATAGACTTGTTTTTTTTGATAATGTGTAAATTTTCGTTGACCCACAGAACACTGGCTTTTTGATCTATACTGTTTTTCTATCACACCAAGAGTGTGTTGTATATATTATGTCAACGTTAGAAGCAGACAGTTGGCCTTGCGATGATGGGGTGAATCCTGGGGGTACGAAATCTACAATTCCCTTATTGAAGGGAATATTGTTTGGACCAATGCAAAGGAGGCGATTCATGAAAATAAGACACACCGTATTACGTTTGTTGATATTGATTTCAGTGTTCATCATTGGAGGATTATCAAGTTATGCCGCCTCGAATTACTCAGCAACTGAGCTTCTCTCAAAGAAGCCATATGCCGATCCCGATGGTTACTTTTTAATAATCCCACCAGCAGATTGGAAGATTCAGGAATATCCAGGCGACCCTCGTGGCAAAGTGGCATTCTTGGGTCCGGAGCGAAATGTTGATGTTAGAGTTCTTGCGCGCGCGGCCGATTATAAAAATGTCGATGAGATGATATTAGCGTTCAAGCAGATAGAACGGAATTATGGCATAAATACAAACATCAAAAAGATTACATTAAATGGAAAGGAAGCTGTGGAGAGAAACTTTATATTTAAAGATTTAAGGATTCTCTATATAGACTTTCTCATTGCGGGCGTGAAGCATAATCTTGCGTATAATGCACCTCCAAGTATTTACAAAAAATATCTACCTATAGCGAAGGCAAGCTTGGATACATATATGCCTAAAGTTCGTGAGACATCAGCAGAAAAGGTCACTGAGCATCATGTTGCGAAGTGTATTAGATTGGCACGCCTTATGATATTGCAGAACAATTATAGTGCAGCTGATGAGTTAGTAAATGAAGGGCTTGCATTATCCCCAAGCAATCCAGAGTTACTTATCTTAAAGAAACAAATAAAAGATCGGAATTGATCTTGATTAATGTTGAGGAAAATAATTAATGAGGCCGGGCTAAGATTTATTAGGAACAAGTGCATTTCTTTTTTTCCATGCCCAACCACCGCATTAACTCGGGCTGGCAACTCCGCTACGCTCCATTGCCAGCCGGTTATGCGTAGCGTTATCAGTATAATTTGCTCCTTGACATTGACCCCAATACAGACTAAATTATAGTCAAAACAAGGAGGGAGATTATGAAATTAAGCGAATCAGTAAAACCGATCAGTTATCTGAAAGCACACGCATCTGAGATGTTACGGGATCTATCAAATAATCAGAAAACAATGGTCATTACACAAAATGGAGAAGCCAAAGCTGTTCTTCAGGATATAAAATCATACGAAGAAATGCAGGCAAGCCTGGCATTACTTAAAATGCTTTCCATGAGTTCCAAATCCAAGGATCAAAAGAAATACAAAACCATTGAAAACTCTTTTAGTGATATCCGCAATAGAATTGAAAAAAATTAAATGAAGCATAACGTACAAATAATTTCGGACGCTGAAGAAGATATTGTAGATATTTTCACGTATGTTTCACTTCATGATACGGAAGAAAAAGCAAAATATCTTCTTGAGAAAATTGAGGGCACATGCCTTAGTTTAAAAGAATACCCCAAAAGAGGTCACGTGCCCCCTGAGCTGGAACGGATAGGTGTATACAATTACAGAGAAATTCATTTTAAACCATATCGAATTATTTATGAGATTGGCGAAAGAGAAGTATTTATTCATTGTGTTCTGGACGGGAGGAGATCTCTGCAGGAATTACTTGAGCGGAGACTTTTAAGATAATACTGATAATAGGCGCATGAACACGGACAAAGACGTTTGTCACGGTTCCTCCATTTGAGCCCGTCTTATTGGCCCACGCTTGGCCTGCGCAAAATCAGCTTTGCCGGTTATGCGCCGATCGTTCGCTACCTTTAAATGAATTGTTAGTCTATACCCCGTATTAAAAAGCTTTCCTTGACATGACCTATCCAATAGTAGGTAAAAAGTAGTAAAAAGGGACGTTGTTAACTTATTAACTTAACCGAGTAGTAAAAAGGGACGCTGTTAACTTATTAACTTAACATGGTTGGGGCTCTGGGGCCAGCCCTTGAGCTTTGATAAAAAATGGCGTGCAAGACCTCGAATCTCGGGGTCGAAAAAACGCAGATGAGGTCAAGCCCGCCTTTGACTCATCTTTGATAATTTACCCCTAA
>JAGYMO010000038.1 GCA_018400255.1 Deltaproteobacteria bacterium | reverse complement strand
CCTGTATGCAAATGCATAGGCAGGAAGGCAACCCTGAACCTTTTAACCTGTGAACGCTTACTAATAAACATAAGTAAAGTAGCGATAAGATATGGAGAATAACAATGAAAAAAAAGACCTTGTTCGAACCAGGCGATTTAGTCAAGAGCTTTACGGGCCAATATGGCCTAGTTATCTCAACGAAGACATTGAGCGAGATAAAGGATAAAGTCAAGCAGGGAAGAAGGCCGGGCCATTTTTTTGCTGCAGGCTGCGCCGACAATATCGACTATCTTCTGCAGGTACCCGTTTTTTTTGATGATGGAACATATGATATTATGAAACCAGTAACCATTAAAAAAACGATTGAAGACACTGAAAATAATAAATCGAGGCTGGAAAAGATGTTGGAAACGATGTAAGGAGACATAGAAGGCTATTACATTGTGCATCAAATGTAATGATTATAGACTTTGAGAGGCCTTATATTGCAATGCAATCTTCCGGTTTATTGTCTTTTAGGAATTGTAAAAGAGCTTTCGTTGCAGGAGAATGAAACCTCTGTCGCTTATAAATGACAAAGAATTCTCTTATAAATTCTGCCCCCTTGATGGTAATTTTTTTAAGCGATCCTGCCTTGATTTCATTTTCTATTGACCTTTCAGAAATTAATGATACGCCTGCTCCACTTTCAATCGCCTTTTTAACAGCAGATGTACTACCCAGCATCATTACTATGTTAAGGTCTCCTTCTTTTATACCCATCTCTTGCAATTTAAGCCTTATAGTCGACCTTGTTCCAGATCCCCCTTCTCGCAATACGTATGGAACATTCTTTAATTCCTCTATCGCTATAACATCATGTTTAAACCAGTTATCTTTTGCGGGACAAACCAGCACGATTCTATCAGCGGTAAAATTCTCATAAACCAATCTGCTACCTTCTTTTTCCTTTGTACCAACAACCCCTATCTCTACTTCATCGTCTAATACCTTTTCAACGACATCCTTGCTGTCCCCAATAATTAATTTGATATCTATGCCATTGTGCATCCGTTTAAATTCAGCCAATAATTGAGGAAGTATATATTCTCCAGGAATGTTGCTTGCCCCTATAGTTAGCTCTCCTTTGATCAGTCCTTTTAGCTGCTCAATAGACTGAATAGCCTCTTCGGATAGACGAAGTATTCTGCGGGCATATTTGTACAACTCTTTGCCGCCCCTTGTGATGGTAACTTCCCTCCCGCTGCGATCCAGAAGAATAGTCCCCAGCTCATCCTCCAATGATTTGATCTGAAAACTAACAGTAGGCTGGCTTAAAAAAACCGCCTCACTGGCCCTTGAAAAACTTTTATGTTCGACAACTGCACAAAAAATTTTTAGCTGATTAAGGTCCATTGATTTAAAAAAGGCAGGTCACAAAGAAATGCACGGCCCCGCGTAAAATAAATATTGATTGCCAATTCAGTTTATAAGTACTCTAATCCTGCTTCTTTTTTTCCTTGAGCGCTGTGATTATCTTTTCAGGCGTTATGGGGAGATCATTTATTCTTACTCCTATAGCATCATAGATAGCATTAGCAATAGCTGGCGCCGTAGGGACAAGCCCAGGCTCACCAATGCCTTTTGCCCCAAATGGGCCATCCCTTTCATCCGTTTCTATTATAATCGGCTCTACCGGTATAACATCTTTCGCGGTAAGCATTTTATAATCACGGAAGTTGGGATTCATAACCCTTCCATTCTCCACCAGCATCTCTTCTGTTAATGCATAACCCGCACCGATATAAGCCGCACCGTATATCTGACCCTTGACGAGTGTTGGATTTATTGCCTTCCCAACATCATGGGCAGCAAAAAGATTAACAATGGTAACCTTTCCTGTCTCCTCATCAACTTCAACCTCCACTCCAGTCGTGCCGAACGCATAGGTAAGAGAGAGGTTTCCCTTCATTTCTCTATCAAGCATCTCTGTAGGTGGATCATAGAATGCCTCGGCTACTACTACCTTGCTTTCCCCTATTCCTACATGCAAACCGCTTCTCAGGATATCGCTAACCTCGAATCTGAAGTATTTATGATCAGGCGCTGCCTTTGGAAAAACCATTCGATTTTTTATATCCAGCTTCTCAGGGTCGGATATCATGTCGTAGTCAAGCTCAGGCTCAAGGAAATTTGGGTTCTTCTTCTGTTCACGCTTTACGTTATTTTTTATTAGCCTCGGCATTTTTTCCACAGCAATCTGCAGAATTTGCCTCTTAGCGCTCTCGCAGGCCCTTATCGCAGCATTTCCGGCCATGAATGTGTGACGGCTTGCATGTGTCCCTGCATCCCATAGGCATAACCCGGTATCCCCAAAGGTTAGAGAAATATCTTCAGGCCTAAATCCTAAAGATTCTGCAATGATTTGTGAGATAACAGTTGGAGAACCCTGGCCTTGATCGGTCCCACTCTCCAATACGTCTACATGGCCGTTCTGATCTACTTTGATCATTATGCCGTGGCCATCAGATAGATATACCCTTGCACCACCGGCAACATGTATAAGAGATGCCATTCCAAGGCCCCTTTTTCTATTTTTTGACTTCTTGTTATCCCAATCAAGACTTTTTTTAACGGAGTTTATGCATTCTTCAAGGCCACATGATGTTATCTTAAGCCTCATCGGGGTTAAATCCCCTGATTTATTAGAATTTATCAGTCTTAGTTCGGCTGGGTCAATACCTGTCTTTTCTGCAAGCCTATCCATAGAAACCTCCACAGCAAAAGTAGCCTGCGGGTTCCCATACCCCCTCATAGCCTGGCAGTATATATTGTTAGTATATACACAGGTAGCCTCAAAGGATACATTAGGCACACGATAAAGCGATGACATAGGCATCATCATAACAGAGGGAGTGGTAACACCCCAGGACGTATAGGCCCCATTATCTAAAAGTGCCTCGCATTTTCGAAAGGTAAGCCTTCCATCCTTATCACAGCCCTGTTCTATTGTAAATCTCGCAGGCTGTCTCGGTGGCAATGCCCGGAATTCTTCCTCCCTGCTAAAGAGGATTTTCACCGGCTTTCTGGTTTTCAGGGCGAGCTGGATACTTATAAATTCATATATATCTGTGTCGAGTTTGGTTCCGAAACTACCTCCTACAGTAACGTTAACAACCCTCACATTCTTTCCTTTAAGGCCAATAGCGGCAAGATATTCAGTGATCCTTTGCTTGTCCAGAAACGGAACATTTGTCTGGTTATAAAGGGTCAGGTTGTTGTTCATATCAAACTCGGCCACACAGCCACTTGTACCCATGCAGCACTGATTAACCCATGTCGTGGCCAGATTGTCTTTCACCACATAAGCCGAGTCTTTTCTTCCCTGCTCAATATCTCCAGCCTTAAATTTCCATGGAAGCGGAATAATATTGCTTGTTATGGGCTTGCCTCTTGCATCTACCTCATGAATAAGAACTGCCCCCTCCTTCATAGCCTCAGCCGGATCAAAAACCGCCGGCCGCTCTTCATATTCCACATCGATCAAATCGAGTGCCTCTTCTGCAATTTCTTCACTGATCGCAGCAACGGCTGCAACCTCATCTCTAAACTGGCGAACAACGCCTTTTTTAAGCACTGTTTGATCCTTCAAAAAGCCAACTCTTACGTCAGGAATAGTGTACCCGCTTAAAACGGCCCTTACCCCAGGAAGTTTTTCTGCCTTGGATGTGTCTATGCTTTTAATTTTTGCATGGGCATATTTGCTGTAAAGAATCTTTCCGTAAAGCATTCCCGGTCTTTTTAGATCATTGATATAGATAGCCCTGCCGGTTACCTTATCAACCTCTATGGTCCTTGGGATATTTTTTCCTACATACAGAAGATCGGACATAACTTCCTCCTATGAAAATCACTTTTTTTCTTTGATCATTTCCACAGCCTTCTCAATAGAATCAACAATCTGAACGTAACCTGTGCAGCGACAGAAATTTCCAGCTATACTCGTTCGGATTTGATCTTTTGTCGGTTTAGGATTGTGATCAAGTAGCGCCTTTGCGGACATAATCATCCCAGATGTACAAAATCCACATTGAACACCGTTGTTTTCAAGAAAGGCCTTTTGAAGCGGATGAAGTGCCCCATTCTTATCAGCCACTCCCTCAATGGTTGTAACCGACGTGCCCTCTACTTCAAGAATTGGATAAATGCACGAGCTTACGGCATTTCCATCTATTATGACTGTACATGCGCCGCATTCACCTACTCCACACCCCTCCTTTGTGCCCGTCAATTCAAAATATTCTCTCAAGGTCTTCAAAAGTGTCCAGGTCGCCGGCACTTCAGCTGTTACCAGATCGCCATTTAAAGTAAAAGTAACTGATACATTTTTCATATATGCACCTCCGATTAGCTAACTAGCCCTTTCCATGGCAACGGTTGCCATTCTACGCACAAATAGTGTAACCATATCCTTTCTATACCACGCCTTTCCCCGAATGCTATCTCTTGGCTTGCATTCTTGAGCAGCAATGCTGCCCGCCTCTTTCAAGCTCTCTTCATCAAGCTTTTTACCCTTGAGGAAGGCTTCCGCCTTCTTGGCCCTTATGGGCGTAGGAGCTAAAACACCAAGGCCTATCCTTGCCCCGGAGCAGGTTTTCATATCATCTTCCAGGCTTATCAAAACACCTACTCCAAGAATAGCCAATTCCATGGCCCCCCTGCGTGTATGTTTCCAATAAGCTGCCCCTGTATGCGCAGGAAGTTCAGGAACAAAAAATTCGGATAGGATCTCGCTGCTCTTCAGGCATGTTTTTCCGGGACCTACAAAGAAATCCTCAAGGGCTATAGTCCTTTCGCCTTCCGGTCCAACGGCTCTAATCTGGGCCCCCAGTGTAAGCAAAGGAATAGCACCATCGGCCGATGGAACTGCGTTAACAATATTTCCTCCAATGGTTGCCACATTTCGAATCTGAACAGATCCGATATTTTCCACGGCATCAATTAAAACAGGGAATTCCGCTCTGATGATTGGAGAAAGCTCCATCATCCTATGGGTAACCATCGCGCCAATTCTTAATTCCCCTTGTTTGTAGGTAATGTGGTCTAATCCCTTAAGTCGTCTTAAGGAAATGAGAGCCTGAGGCCGTATCTTTTCCTGCTTTATTTTTACCATTACATCGGTACCCCCGGCTATGTAACTTGATTTTTCCCCATAGCTTTCATGAAGGGAGATAGCCTCCTGGATGGAGGTTGGGATTAAATAATCATAATTATTCATTTTTGTTCCCCCTTTAAACAAACGTATCTAATAATTAAACAGGCGAT
>JAGYMO010000037.1 GCA_018400255.1 Deltaproteobacteria bacterium | reverse complement strand
GCGCATTCATCCACGGCTAAAGCCGTGGCTTTCTGCGGTCGGGGTAAATAATTCCAGCTAAAATTCAATACATTCCTTAAAAGGCATAAAAATTACCCAACGACGTAACACAATAAAAAGTACTGTAAATTTAGATATTTAAAGAGGGGCCACAAGCTTTACCATCTCTCTGACAGCTTGATCTAGTCCGACTATAACTGCCCTGGCAATTATGCTATGTCCGATGCTATATCCCTCTATTATAGGAATAGAAGAGAATTTTTTGATATTGATATAGTTTAATCCATGACCTGCATGAACCTTTAATTTTAACGTATTTGCCATATCAGCCGCCTCTTGAATTCTATCAAATTCCCTTACTATATCTTCATCGGTCTTAGTCTCGCTGTAATGGCCGGTATGTAGTTCAACTATGTCTGCCCCTGCAGCGGAAGCCCCTTTTATCTGGCCTGGATCCGGATCAATAAAAAAGCTAACGACAATTCCCTTATCCTTCAGCGTACTGGTAATCCTCTTATATCTCTCTATGTCATTTGCAACATCAAGGCCAATCTCCGTTGTCAGCTCTTTCCTCCTCTCTGGAACAAGCGTTGCAACATCAGGCTTAACCTTAAGCGCTATTTTAAGTAAATCTTCAGAAGGTGACATCTCCAGGTTCAATTTGGTCTTTACTGTTTGTCTAAGGATATCCAAATCCCTGTTTTTAATATGGCGCTCATCTTCCCTCAAATGGCATATTATTCCCTCAGCACCTGCTAATTCGGCAATGCCTGCTGCCAACACGGGATCGGGTTCGTCAATGCCCCTCGCCTCCCGAATAGTTGCAATATGGTCTACATTTATAGATAAAATCGCCATGGCTTACTCCTGTTACGCATTAAAATTTAGTGGGTATTTCCGTATAATAATTGTTGTAGTAATATCAGTCTGTTCTTCGCGTCTTCGCGTCTTAGTGGCTGAATAGATACGAATAATCATTATCACTAACATTCTATAAGATCCAACAATCTCTCTGTTTCACGTTCCATTTTCCGGGCATCAGCCTCTGACCTTTCGTGATCATAGCCTAAAAGATGTAAAAAACCATGAATTAAAAGCCTATTTATTGTCCGATCCACGTCTTCTCCGGTTTCTTCCGCGTCTCTTTCAGCAGCGTCTAAAGATATAACTATATCTCCTATCATGGGGGTTTGGGGCCCACTTTCAGGTCCGCCCTCCATTGGAAACGCAAGAACATTCGTAGGCCTATCCCTTTTTAAAAAAAGCCGGTTTAACTCGGCTATATGTTCATCATTCGTGAAGAGGATACTGAGCTCTTTATTATGGCATCCCGAGTCTTCTAAGATTTTCATTACCCTCATCCTTATTTTTTCGGGATCTACTTTTTTCACTGAGTGTCGTAACGTTATTTGTATCTCCATTTTCTCTCTTCTTGTCTTTCTCTCCCTTTGCTATCGACTCCGGGTATTCAATCCTGCTATGAAATATACCACTTAGGGTTTTAGTAAAGCTTTTAGCTATATAGTGCAAATCTTTTAATGTCAACTCACATTCATCTAACTGTCCATCTGAAAATATATTATTAATAATCTTTTGTACCATTCCCTGAATCCTTGCCGGCGTTGGGTCAACTAAAGTTTTGGATGCTGCCTCAACCGAATCCGCCAAGAGAACAAGGCCCGCCTCTTTGGTCTGCGGCTTGGGGCCGGGGTATCGAAAGTTTTCTTCTATAACAGGAGAGTGCTTCTCCCCCTTATTTGCAATCTGTCCCTGAGCCTTTTGATAAAAATAGGAAATCAAGCTTGTACCATGATGCTGTTGTATAATATCTATTATTTCCTTTCCAAGTTTATTCTGTTTTGCCAGCTCTACGCCGTCTTTTACATGAGAGATTAGAATGAGGCTGCTCATGGAAGGTGCTAATTTCTCATGTCTATTTATTCCCCCTGCCTGATTCTCTACGAAATAAAGCGGCTTCTTGGTCTTCCCTATATCATGGTAGTAGGCGCTTACCTTTGCGAGAAGAGGATTTGCCTTTATGCTTTCAGCTGTTGCCTCAACCATGTTACTCACAATAACACTATGATGATAAGTACCAGGCGCTTCAACCATTAATTTCTTTAATATTGGTTGTTCAAGGCTGGATAATTCAAGGAGCTTAATGTCTGTGGTGAACCCAAAGGCCATTTCAATCAAAGGCAAAAAGCCGGTAGCTATAACACCGCTTAAGATTCCTCCCAAGAAGCTCATGATAACAGAGATAATAGCTGAAAAAGAATAGAGTTTCCCAAATAAGGCTTGAATGGCCAATGCTATTACAATATTTAAAAGGCCAACCCTTACCCCGGTTTTAATCAATGTCATTCTTTCCCTGCAATGTATAACACCCTTCGCGGCTAATAGCGAGCCCATCAGAAAGTAGATAAAAAACTCAACACGGCTTCCCGCAACAATAGTTGCGAGAAAGGATAGTATAAACGAGAAGGCGACGGCAACATACATGCCTTGAAATATTGATACTAACATAGCGCCTAAAGGAAGGGGTAAGGCAAAGAAGATGACCTGAATTGTCAGAAAATTAAAACTATGGCTTAACTCCTCCCCTATCACATCGTAAAACAGTATGATCAAAAACATAAACATAAGGAATGAGCTAACAAAGATAAGGCTGTTGGTATCTGTCTTTAATGTTCCGGGCCTGGAAGGCAAAATAGTATAGCTCACAATTAATAAAATGCCAAAAATAAGCATCATGCTAAAGGCCATCAAGGGAATAAAAGGATTTTTCTTCAGTTTAGCTGCGGTATTTAATTTTAAAAGATGTGTGGATGTTATTCTCTCTCCCTCTCTTACAATCATTTCACCTTTTTTCACCTTAAAAAAAATGGGGTTGACCGATTCCCTGGCCTTCTCTTTTTCTATCTCTGTCTGCTTTTTATTGAATGTTATGTTAGGTCTTAAAAACAATTCGGCAAATTTCACGGCCGTCCCAATGATCTCTGGCCTTCCATTATTTTTAAGGTTCTGTTCTATTACTGAACTGACTTGTTTGCGAGCGTCCTCCAGGCTGTAAAAAAGACTAACGTCCTCAATCTTTTTTTCTTCCTGCGAGGATATGTCTTTTAGTATTATGCCCTTACCCTTCTGGCTCATTAATACTGTTTTATTTCCTACGATGCCCTTACCTAAGACTAAATTTACGGCAACTATTATGCTGTCCTCCATTTGGTGGGAGAAATTATCATTCGTAAGCTGCCTGAATAAATCAGGGTCTTCACTGAATTCCAAGATCTCAAAATACTTCTTTTTTAGTTCTTCCAATTTTTCGGAGCGTAAAGCCGGCTCCATTTCTGAAAAGACTATAGGTACTATTGCTTGCCTTCCAAAATTAAACGAGTCTCTAATCCTTCGATTAATGTCTGCCTTAGAGTTATCGGAATCATAAACAAATAGAGATGATTTTTCTGCCTCATCCTTCCTCTGTTTGGTTAATTCTTCATCCTCGACTAAAAATTCCTGCGATGCCTTGATGTCTTTCTGCGCTATCTCACCAATATGATACCCCTCTTTTAATGATAATAATATGTTAGGAAAAAGTAAAAAGGTGACGGAACAGCTTAAAATAATCAAATAAATCCATAGCTGAGTCTTATGATTAATTGACTTCAGCCATGAAGTTAACCTCATCAAAGGCGCCTTTATTTCATTTTCTATCTTCTTGGTCTTCATATTCTTTCTAGACTGCTTTTCGTTTTCATCAGGCATTTACTTCTCAATTCTTTCGTATGCGTCGATAATTTTTTGAACTAAAGGGTGTCTGACCACATCTTCCTTGGTAAAATTAACAAATTTTATTTCAGATATATGTGCCAATATTTCCCTTGCCTGAATAAGGCCGGAGGATTTCCCCTCCGGGAGATCCGTCTGGGTGACATCCCCTGTTATTACGGTCTTGGAATCAAAACCAAGCCGTGTCAGGAACATTTTCATCTGCTCAAGTGTTGAATTTTGTGCCTCATCCAATATTATAAATGAGTCGTTAAGGGTCCTGCCCCTCATAAATGCAAGTGGAGCAACTTCAAGAACTCCACTTTGTATTAATTGTGAGGCGTTTTCAAAATCCATCATATCATGGAGTGCATCGTACAGGGGCCTTAAATAAGGGTTTACCTTCTCATAAAGGTCGCCGGGCAAGTACCCCAATTTTTCACCCGCCTCTACCGCCGGCCTTGTTAAAACTACCCGGCTTACCTCTTTTTTCATTAAAGCCGATATGGCCATTGCCATAGCAAGATAGGTCTTTCCAGTCCCTGCGGGGCCAATGCCAAAAACAATGTCGTAGTTTCTTATACTGTCAATATAGTTCTTCTGATTAACACTCTTTGGTGTTATTATTTTTCTTTTAGACGTAATATAAACGCGGTCCAAAAAAATTGGCTTCAGTTTTGCGTTATAATCTCCATCCAAAATTCTAATCGAATAATCTATATCTCTCTCATAAACGGGGTATCCATCCTTTATTAATCCATATAATTGATTCAAGAGATTTTCTGCCATTTCTAATTCCAGCATATTCCCCTGCATGATAAGGTCATTTCCCCTGATATTGATTGCTATGCCAAGCCTTTTCTCTATCAGCGTTAAATTGCAATTCCTTTCACCGTATAGGGTCCTGACAACATCATTGCTATGGAATCTCAACTTTTTAGTGTCTTTTTGAGTCGTTTTATTCTGTGCTTCTGTCAAATTTTATATAGTTCCCTCTTATAGTATGTTTAAGAAATCCTCTAAATGGCCAATAGAGCGTTGTATCAAAAATACGAAAAAACATTTTTTAAAATAGTATAGAGCCTTCAGATGTTAACGATCATACTATAATTATATAGTAATAGATAAGAAAAAGAATCACGTGCTTCTGCTTTTTCCTTGACATAATAATAATCCAGTTTTAGAAATATTTGAAAGATAAATTTTTCTAAACTGGCAGGTATCTTTGGGGGAAGGGATTAAGAAATACAGGGCTATTTTTCTGGGCCTCATGTCAAGTGAAGTTGACTTTAAAAAAAATATGGCCCGGTTAGGTATCTCTTCCTCAGCTTTAGATAAGTATATTAAAAATGCTCCTATAGTTATAAAAAAGAATTTAACATTGCCGGAAGCAAGAAAATATGCCGAGGTCATCATTGATGCTGGGGGGCTTGTTAACATTCAGGAGACAGGAGAATTCTCTGACATACACCCGTCAAATAAGAAAAAGGCTATACCAAAGGTCAATCTTATGGTATGCCCTAATTGTGGTTTCAAGCAAATAAAGGCAAAGTATTGTATCAGATGTGGTGTTGAATTACATGAGCAGCAGTAAATAAGCGATTATCTAATCCGAAACCTTATAGACGGTATCCTTCTCTCTCACCCTTTCCTTAACTTTAATACCGATCATATCCCCAGAATTTGCCTCAGATACAGAATTATTGTCAATTTCCATGCTTTTTATCACATCGTTAAAGTCGGTTGTGTGGCCTTTAAAATGTAGAGTATCTCCTACGTTAATAGATCCATTAGTTATTTCCACAGCCGCCACGCCTGGCTTTGAAAAAAATTTAACGACTACTCCAATTTCCTCTTCAGCCATAATAAACCCCCATAAACAAAAATAATTATTGTGGTAGAATTTACTAACTCTTTTTCTCTTTGTCAAGAAAATCCTGCATAGACCTGAGATTTATGCGGGAAGTCAACAGGTTAGCCATATCGTATTATACATTGCGCATCACTTGTTTCTGGATTAAGCCTGCCTTTAATGGGGAATGTCTAAGGACGCCCATATACAGCAATTGAGGCGACCACTTGTATCGGGCCATCTTTATGATCAGAATCTAATTTGTTTGACTTATGATTGTGTGGCCTTTATTATATAGGGTTAACAAAAGCCAAATAATTTCTTTTAGTAAGCGTTCACAGGTTCAAAGGTTCAGGGTTGCCTTCCTGCCTATG
>JAGYMO010000036.1 GCA_018400255.1 Deltaproteobacteria bacterium | reverse complement strand
CGGCTTTAGCCGTGGATGAATGCGCCTATAGTCGGGATGTCGCACCGCTAAACCCCGCCGTTCGAGAAGCGAATCGGCGAAACCAAGTGGTGCCGCGGGCTTGCCCGTGGGACTCCACCAAAATAACGATAGAATGAAAAATCCATGTCAATCTGTGTCCTGCTAAACTCACGACAGCCTTGCATAAAACATATCAGCAAATGGAGATAATTTTAGAATTGCTCCCTTGTGTCTATTCTTCGGATGCGTCAGGTTCTATTGAAAGACTAACAATTTTTCTATGAATTAGCAAGGGCCTGGTAGAAACAGATTGAAATGGACAAAGAGATTAAATCGGTTATATAAAGGCGACG
Source organism: Deltaproteobacteria bacterium (assembly GCA_018400255.1). GTDB lineage: Bacteria > Desulfobacterota > DSM-4660 > Desulfatiglandales > B25-G16 > M55B121. The sequence continues at coordinate 10,467 of JAGYMO010000036.1, read as the reverse complement.
ATACGTAAGATAGGAGGACATTGGAAGGTAGGGTGCTTAAAGAAACTTCTAATTTTTTGCAACCACATAAAGTTCTACCAGGCTAAAAAGGGCTTCAATAGCGAATGGCTTGGCAAGGAAGGCATCAGCCCCCAGTTTTTTTGCCTTTTTTTCATATGAAGGGTTACCTGACATAACAATAAATATCTTTTTTGGGTACTGCGTTTTAACCTTGGTTAGAAGTTCAAGGCCGTTCATGCCAGGCATTTCAACGTCAGATATTATTATGTCTGTATTGTTGTTCTCATCAAAATAACCCCAGGCTGATATTGCATCCTGAAAGGAGATAACCTCTCTGTTTACGGAAAACATCAGTGTATCTACAATTAAATCTCTTATAGAGGTATTGTCTTCAACGACTGCTATTTTCACATTTTTTATCATGACTTTTAAATCATGCGGCCTTCAAGTAAATTAGAGGGTTTAATTTAATTTCATAACCAAGGCACTCGGCAATTTTTTTAACATTATTTTTCATCGCCTCTTTTCTATAAAAACCAACGGGAAGGCTGTCGGAAAACGACTTTGCCATAATCAGAAGAAGCCTTACCCTTTGTAGAAAAACGTCCTTTTCCTCTATATTTAAGCCTCCCCCTGATCCGGTTAGTTGGTTATCTATTAGATCTTTTAGGCTTTGAACAGTATTGCTCACAGCATTTTTTCTATAGACTCCGATAGGGCAGTCTTCAAGATAGGACATACACATAATTAATAGCAACTTTAATCTCATAAGTATCAAATCTTCAGTTTCCTCTTTCGTCATGTTTGTATTCTGATTGTCCGATCTAGCCATAATACACTCCTGTTTAGTCCAGGTTGATGAGAAACAACGCCATCGCCGGAAGGTTTAGTCTTAAAAGGGCGAATGTAACTTTAATGCAATTTGAATGAATCATAGGATAAAAGAATTATGAAAATTACTATAGTAAAGAGCAATGAATAAGACCCAGGTATTTTATACCCCAATTTATGTAAAATGAAAACCATTTTTTTAGGTACCCTTAGAATATTTGAGAATTCATCCTTGCCCGGGCGGTTTCCATAAAAATACAATTTTTCAAACGCAACCTTACACGGTGCAGTCAATGACGCTAAACAATGAAGAGTTCACGTAAAAGCTGCTTAAAGGTATACACTTTTAAGCCAGGCCCTTTTGTCTTCGTAGTTCCTTGATTATCGCTGGAATAACCTCATTTACATCTCCCAGTATGCCATAATCTGCAAGCTTGAATATATCAGCATTGGGGTCTTTGTTTATGGCTACAATAAACTCACTGCCTATCATTCCTGCAGAATGCTGTATGGCGCCTGAAACCCCGCAGCCTATATATAACTTAGGCCTAATTGTCTTGCCTGTCTGTCCTATCTTAAATTCCTCGGAAACCCATCCCTCATCTACGGGAAGATTTGTTGCCCCGAGTTCAGCCCCCAAAAGACCTGCAAGTTCCTTCAGCATTTCAAAGCCCTCTTTGCTGCCTACGCCCATGCCCCCTGCAACGACCTTTTCCGCCTGCTCTAAGGGAAGGTTGTTCGAGCGCTCATTGAGGATTCCAGCAACTTTAACCTTAATATCGTCTTCTCTCAGCCTTATATCATAAGATAGTGTCTCTCCCTTCCTGCTTCTGTTCGGGTCTGTCAGCTCAATTACGCCTGGCCTTATCGTGGCTATTTGTGGTCTCTTAACGGGACAAACAATGTCTGTCATTAAATCGCGACCGAAGAAGGGCTTTGTTGCAACAAGATGTCCGCTGTCTATAGCAAGCTTTGTGCAGTCTGACATGCACCCCGTTTTTAATCTTGCTGATACCCTTGGTGCCAGGTCTCTTCCCATGCACGTTGCCCCGAATAAGATTATTTCAGGCTTATCTTTTTTGGCCTGCGCGCAGATAATATCTGTGTAAACCTCTGTTCTATAGTATCTACATATAGTATGCTCCGCTATTATGACCCTGTCAGCTCCTTGCCAGATAAGCTCTTCCGCTATTGCTGCAACGTCCTCCCCGATGAGAAAAGCGGTTACGTTCGAGCGTGCCGTGTCTGCAAGGGCTCTAGCCTCTCCTAACAATTCTAAAGAAACCTTGACAACCTTGCCATGCCTTTGTTCAATGATTACCCATAAACCACCAAATTTTTCTGTATTTTCAGGCATTATAAGAACCCCTACAAAAGGCCTTTTTCTTTGAGAATTTCAACTAATCTTTTGGCTGTGACATCTGGTTCACCTTTGAGAATCTCGGCACTTCCTTTTTCAAGTTTTTTGACATAGACACTTTGTGACTTCGTTGGAGAGCCGTTTAATCCAAAGCCCTCGGTATTACTATTTAAGTCCTCGCCTCTCCAGATATCTATCATTTTTTCCCTGTAGGCATCCATTATATCCTCCATGGAAGGGATTCGAGGCTGATTGATATTTTTTCCCACGGTTATCAACACCGGAAAACTTGCTTCTAATAGCCTGTAGCCGTCTTCTATCTTTTGCTTTACTAAGACCTTGTTTTTTTTAACCGCTATCTCCGTTGAATTAGTTAATTGCGGCAAGTCTAGGAATTCCGCTAACTGTGGGCCTACATGGCCTGTTACGCCATCATATGATTCCTTCCCACAGATGACCATATCAAATCTATTGATTTTTTTTATAGCGCAACTGAGGGCATAGGATGTGGCAAGGGTGTCGGCCCCGGCAAAAACCTTGTCGCTTAACAAGATAGCCTTATCAATGCCCATGCCGAGAGCCTCTCGGAGCACTTCTTCAGCCTGATCCGGACCCATGGAGATAGCTGTTATAAACCCCCCACGCTCTTCCCGTAATGTAAGAGCTGCCTCCAGCGTATTTTTGTCAATGGGGTTTAAAATGGCACCCGTACTCTGTCTTGAAAGGCTTCCTGTGCTTTTATCCCAGCTAATATCGTAGGAATCCGGGACCTGTTTTATGCAGACTATTATGTCCATATAGTTTTAACTTTTTTCCATAAAAATAGTCTTTCGCTCCATTATTCACCTAAAAGTCGTAAAGAGTGGAGGCATAAAAGGCTTGCCTTTTCCTATCTTTTTGCTAAATTCTCATATTTTGCTTACATTGAAACGGCCTTATATATCTTTCGATCGTGATAGCGCGGAGCCTACGATAGTTTTTTGCAGTTCAGTGCTTGATGCAGTGATACCGGCATGGGCAATGGTCCTGTAAAGCCTTTCTATCTTGTAGTCTTTGCAGTAACCGTATGAACCATGTATTTGCAATGCCTTCCTGGCAACCTCCTGAATGGTGGGCACAACAAAAAGCTTTAGCGCGGCAGAGTCTATCTGAAAGTCATCGCCCGCATCCTGCATACAGGCCACCCTATACGTCCACCATCTGCAGGCCTCTATCGAGGCATGCATTTCAGCGAGCATCCATTGAAAACCCTGCATTGCTGTCATAGGCCTTGCCCTTACCATCCTTTCCTTTGCGAATTTAAGTGATTGATTAAGGCATTCCTGGCCCATTCCAGTCATGAATGCCATCTGCTGAATCCTCTCCCCAGCAATCCACCGTAATAAAATGTGAAAACCCTTTCCAGGCTCGCCGAGTATGTTCTCCTGTGATACCTTCACGTCTTTGAGAAAAACGTCCACTAATCCTTGCCCCGCAAGCCCCATCAAGGACCAAGGCTTTGACCAGGTATATCCACCCGTGTTTTTTTCAACCATGTAGGCTGTTACCTTTTCTGTTTCATCCTTTGCATAAAACACGCCACTTCCGTTTTTATGTCCATTGGTAATAAACCTCTTCGTTCCGTTAAGAATAAAGTGATCCCCCTCATGTTTAGCTGTCATGGTGATTGCTGTAGGGTCTGATCCTGTGGCCGGTTCAGTAAATGCCATAGAGGCATAATTTGAGCCATCGCAAAGTGACGGAATAAACCTTTGCCTGATATCTTCCGAGCCCCAATAATGAATTGTTTCAGCAATGCTGTTATTTAGTGCCATTACAAAAACAGCGGCTGATGCAGTTTTTGCAAGCTCCTCTGCAACCAATATTACATTTAAGGCACTTGAACCGATTCCCCCGTATTCCCGTGGCACCATCATGCCAAGCATTCTTGCCTTGGCAAATTTCTGAAGAAGGTCATCAGGAAGGGCATCCTCTCTTTCTATCTTCTCAGTGACAGGCTCTATTTCCTTTAGTGCGAAATCTTTTGCTGCCTTAACCATCATTTTGCTTTCGCCTGACAGCGCAAAGTCCATTTTGTTCCTCCTGTTTTATATTGATTGTCTAAATCCCTGCTATTGCTATGCTCACTACATTCATTTGCGGCAGGCCGCCTAAGTTATGGGTTAGGCCGAGGGCAGGATTCTTTATTTGTCTCTCTCCGGCCTTTCCCTGAAGCTGTTTATATATCTCATACATCATTCTAAGCCCGGATGCCCCTATAGGATGGCCAAAACATTTCAGCCCGCCGTCAGGCTGCGAAGGTATTTTGCCTGCTCTGGAAAAAAACCCCTCTTCTATATCGTTTTTTGCTTTACCCCTTTCGGATATCCGTAAATCCTCGTATGTGACAAGCTCTGTTATTGAGAAGCAATCATGGACCTCAATCATACTTAACTCCTCCCTGGGGGTTTTTATGCCTGCCTCTTCATATGCCCTTGAGGCGGTTCTTGTTGTAGTCTCTACGTAGGTGCCGTCCCACGTTGTATACCCAAGCTCCTCTCCGGAACTTACACCTATCTGAAGGGCCTTTACAAACACAGGGTCTTTTCTGAAATTGTTTGCCATGTCAGCTCTGCATACGATAGCGGCTGCAGCGCCATCGCTTACACCGCAGCAGTCATACAGCCCGAGGGGCGAGGCAATTATTGGGGCACGCAACACATCTTCCTCTGTTATAGCCTTTCTAAGGTGTGCCCGTGGGTTTTTTGCCCCATTCTTGTGGCTGTTTACGGATATCTTTGCAAGGGCCCTTTTGCCCTCTTCCATGGATAAATTATACTTAGAAAAATATCTGTTTGCCATCATCGCAAAAGAGCCTGGCGCACTCAGGCTTGGAAAGATAACCCTGTTTTTTGTTCCAAGAATTGTGCTGAATTCCGGGAGGCCTCCGTAGCCCGTGTCCTTAAGTTTTTCCGCCCCCAGGGCTAGTGCAATATCATAGGCGCCGGAGGCCACGCCATAGACAGCACCCCTTAATGCCTCTGATCCGCTGGCACAAAGATTCTCAACCCTCGTTACAGGTATAAAGGGTAGCTTCAGTGTTCTGCTCAGGGGAAGGGCGGATTTGCCCACATTTATTTCCTCATAGCAAGAACTAAACCAGGCTGCCTGGATGTCAGCTTTTTCGATACCTGCATCGGTTATGGCCTCAATAAAAGCCTCTACTGTTAAATCCTCGGAGCCCTTGTCCCAATGTTCACCAAACTTTGTGCAGCCCATCCCAATAATTGCAACTTTATCCTTTATCCCTGTGCTCATATGTTTGCCTCCACGATTTTCGCAGTATTTATTGGCCTTAAAAAGATTTAGAAAAAATGGCCTAAATACATAAACGTTTATGGCCAAGGTAGGTTGGCTAAAATCTATCGTAAGCCCGGCACAGCCTTCCAAAAATAACCAATTATGCCACCTCTTTCGTCCCTGTAGCGTCTCCTAAATGTCATTTCTACCTCGGTGCCAATTTTTATTGAATCAAGGTCGCAGTCTGTAAGATCAAACCAGAATCTTCCTCCCCCATCAAAATCAATAACAGCATATATTGCGGGAGGGTTAGGCGTAAAGGATAATAGGTCCGCGGTAAAGCTGAAGATTTTTCCCTTTTTATCGGAAAATCTGTATGGTTCCATATTGTCAATGGCCTGACAATCAGGATTGACACATACCTTTTGTGCAGGGTACTGAGGGGTGCTGCACACTTTACACCTTGTTCCGCAAAGACCTAATATTTCTCTTCTATCTCTCCATGTCAGCGATATGGCGGTAAATGGAATGGCCTCCGCCCTTATTCCACCCTCAGGTGAAATAAGACCCCTAAAGGAAAGATATTTTTCATACCTATCAAGGTCTCTTTTAGAAGAGAAATGTCTCTTTAAGCCCTTTCTTTGGCCCTTAATCTTCTTTATCTCTTCTGTAACCGTAAACAACAAGGCATCACTTCCGTTGCCAAAACCCGCAACAATTATTCTGTCTCCAGGGTTAGATTCTTCGAGCGTTGAAATTAATAGCATTAGAGGGTACGCAGTCCCGGTATTGCCCATGGAAGCCATAAGATGATCCTGAAGTTGCTCTGGTTCGAAGCCCAATGCTTTTATTAAAAGCGCGTGGTCACGAGGATAAATGCCAGGAAATGCTACTTTAGCAATATTTTTTGGATTCAGGTGGTATTTAGAAAGAAGGCCAGAGATGGCCTCATAGATAAATTTTCTGTAACCCTCCTCTCGCCCAAACCTGTCCTCCCAAGCCCTGTCTGTCTTATCGTTTTCCGTCCTCCAATGATCAGGGAAATCATAGGATACGCCGTAAAAGCCATCCCATTGAGCAATTACCCCTTTATCACCAATGAGCAGGGATGCTGCACCATCGCTAAATTGTAATTCCTGGGAGCTTCCCGGTTTTCCAAGCCTCATATCTGATGCACATACGAGTGCACTGTGAATCGTGCCTGAATTTACGGAGTTTATGGCTGAAAGAAGCGCGGATGTTCCTGCCCTGGTGGAACCTGTCAGGTCAAACGTGTTAATTTGGCTGCTTAGGTCTAAGGCCGTGCCAATTATACCCGCAGCGCATCTTTCAATGAAGGGTGATGACGTGGTGGCAAAACATAGGGCCTCTATGTCTTCCCTGTCATTGTCCTCCAGGCAATTCATTGAAGATGCTACCGCCATGGTTACGCTATCCTCATCAAAGTTGGCTACGTACTTATCCCCATTCATGTATGTTGCCTGGTGAAGCCAGCCCATGCCGTTGAAGATAGCCTCCCTTTTTATTCGATTTGCCGGCAAATAACTTCCGTAAGACACTATTCCGGTCATGATAAACGTCCTATATCTTTAATGTTTACAGAGAGTTAAATACTTTTAGAAATTTTTATATTCCATTGTAATGTACATGGATTTTTTCTTAAAGAACCTTTTTAAATAGGTACCTTTAAAAATTTTACACTATTTTATTGTAGTTGTCTTTTAGGTCATTATCGCATAGCGTTATTCTAAGGACGGGCAAAGATATAATTAAGCTGGCCGTTTGGCAGGACATTGGCTTCTGTCTTAAGCATCATTCCAACCTGGAGGTCTTCATAGCCAAGGTCTGCAGAGATCCTGCCAAAGACCTTATAATCCCCGTAATCAAGGAGTGCTATAATATAGGGAAGATCGCCTTCAAAGCCTACAGGTCCATATTTTAACTCGCTAAAACTCAAAAGTTTTCCATTGCCTGTTACCTCAAACCATTCCATAGAGCTGGTTAAACACGAGCTGCAATCCGATCTCGGAGGAAAATAAACAGCCCCACAATTCTTGCATCTCGAGCCCATTACCTTGCCGTTTGCAAGGTAATCTATAAAATCATTGGTCTTAGTAATGGCTGTAAAACTAACTGTACCAAATTTTTTAAATCTATCATCAATTTCCTTTTTAGCCATTTTTACCTCCCAAGTATTGTTACATTTCCGTAAAGGCCTACGCCGCCAATATTATGAACCAGGCCTATTTCCGGGTTTTTTACCTGCATTTCTCCTGCCTCTTCCCTTAATTGAAGAACAATAGTTCTTATCTGAGAGCCACCAGTGGCTCCTATTGGATGGCCTTTTGAAAGAAGGCCACCATCAACATTGACAGGTATGCTTCCGTCTTTATATGTTTCCTTAGACGCAATTAAATCCTTTCCCTCACCTGGTTTTGCAAATCCTAAATTTTCGTAGGCCATCATCTCTGCAATTGTAAAGCAATCATGTACTTCAGCTACATCAATGTCTTTTGCTGTAATGCCTGCCATCTCATAAGCCTGCCTTCCGGCCTCAATACCGACCCTCAACCCGGTAAGCATTTCCCTGCCCGCCATATTAACCGCCTCAGAAGCTGCGCCAATACCGAGAATCCACACAGGCTTGTCATGTATTGCCTTTGCCTTTTCCTCGCTGGCTACAATAATACAGGAGCTACCATCTGCATTAGCACAACAATCACCAACCCTGAGCGGTCTGGCTACATCAGCAGACATATTGTTTTCTGGATCGGAAAACATATCCATTGTGACAGGTTTTCTGTAAACGGCCTTTTCGTTTATCTGTCCATAACTGGCAGCCTTTACCCTTATCCTCGCCAGGTCTTCCGGGGTTGTGCCGTATTTTGCCATATGGGCCTGGGCATACATTGCATAATACGCAGGCATCATAGTTCCAAATGGTGATTCCCATTGTATGTCTGCGCCTCTACCCATTCTTTCTTGTGATTCATTGGATGAAATCTCTGACATTTTTTGAAAACCTACGACTGCAACAACGTCATGCAAGCCGGCCATAATCATTGAATAGGCAACCTTTAGTGCTGTGCTGCTTGAAGAGCAAACCGATTCAATATAGAATGTAGGTTGCGGGATGAGGCCAAGATATTCTGCAACTACACCTGCAGGTGATCTCTGTTTGTCATATTCCGGCGCGGATGCGATTATAGATGCGTCAATATCTTGTGTCTGAATCTTTGCGTCTCCCATTGCCTCTTTAAATCCCTCGAAGGCAAGCTCTCTTATTGAACCGGGGTATCCTCGTACAAAATTACTTTGTCCTACCCCTATAATTCCAACCTTTTTCATACATAACCTCCCTTACAGATAATTTGATGTTTTTCTAAGTTATTGCCTCGCAACTTTATATATTTTTAATAGAAAGCGGTAAAGGAAAAATTAATTTTCCCTTAGAATTAGTCTGTGCCCTCTTTTCTCATCAAAAAATATAGGCTCAATGCCATTACTGTCTGGCCGTGCCGTAAATCACCGTTTAAAAGCATGTTCTGGATTTTTTCCTGCTCTATCAATACCACCTCAATGTCTTCAGCATCATCAAGGTTTTGACTCGAAACCTTTCGCGCCCTTTTTGCAACGAATGTCATGCCCTGATTGTTTATAAATGCAGGTTGCGGATAAACTGTTGAGATATGGGTAATATCCTCAGACATATAGCCTGTTTCTTCCAAGAGCTCCCTTTTTGCGGTTTCAGCGGAATTTTTGTCTCCGTCGTCTATCAAGCCGCCTGGCACTTCCAGAAGCATGCAATTACATCCGTGTCTATATTGCCTGACCATAACAATTTTATCGTCTTCACTAATAGGTATGATATTAACCCAGCTAGAGGAATCAAAGACATAAAAGTCATGCTCCTTGCCGGTTCTTGGGGAACGACATCGGTTTTTCTTGATAGTAAAAGGACCTACTTTGACGTGCTGATTGGATTCTATAATATTCCATGATTTTATCATGAGAGTTCCTTTTATAAATAGTTAGATCTAAGACAGAGAATAGGCCGATAAGATAGAATTTGTGCGCAATTAAATAACATTGCAGCAAACGGTTTTGATCTCCTCATCAATGTCTTTTGGTCTTTGGCCACCTCCCCTCGATCATACCTGTACAGAGACCATGTAAAGACCGAGTAAAATAAATTACCACCCCCCTAAATCAGAGAGCAGCTCCTGAGACGTTTTTACGCAAAGCAGCGGATAAAGCGCGGTCTTTCGGTAGAGATCAAGGGTGTCTTGGTGCACCCTTTCCGTTGTTGCGGCTGAGCAATCAGAAACAATCACGGTTTTAAAATCATGGGCTATAGAATCCAGGGCAGTTGTTAAAACACAAAAAGGGGTTGCAATCCCCGCTACCGCACATAAGGTAACACCCTTATTCTTTAAATAGTTGTCTAGTCCTGTTTTAAAAAATGCAGAAAAGCGTGGCTTTGGTACCCAAAGGTCTGTTTCTTCGCGTTCAAGCTCATCAATAATCTCTGCCCCCTCAGTGCCTGCGATGGCCTCTGGTTTCATTCTGCCGGTGAATATAAAATCATCCTCTTTAAAAGAGTCTGTAGAATATATCACAGGCCAGTTATTATCTCTGAATTTTTTAGTTAAATCCCTTATAGGTTTGATTATTGCCTTAGCGAAAGGGGTGATTTTCAAGTTACGCTCAAGATCAAAATAATCCTTAACCATATCAATAACCAGCACAGCGGGGTGTTCATTTTTTTCCATTATTGGTCCTATTTAAAATGTTGATAAAATAGTTAAAACATATAAAGGCCTACTTAATACTATTGAGCGTTTAATGCCGGTTGGTTATACATGCATCTGTCTATTAAAAGCATTAATGAGAAGAGTTTAACGGAATTTGCGTTTATTACATAACCTTTAGTCAATTATTTGCCATTTGACAACCCCTTTATGCAATGATATAAAAATTGCCGGCCCCTTAAAGGG
>JAGYMO010000035.1 GCA_018400255.1 Deltaproteobacteria bacterium | reverse complement strand
CAGTAAAATGAAAAAATACTCATTTCTTTTTGGCTCTGCTTTTTTAGCAGGGTTTTTAGCAACTTCATTTGCTTTTTTGCCTATGAGTGTCCAGGCAAAAAATATCAAGGTAGGAATTATAGATTGTTACAGTGGTCCCCCGGCGGTTTACGAGAAGGATGCCCTTAACGGCTTCAAACTCGCCGTAGAGGAGATCAATAAGACAGGTGTGCTTGGGAAAAAGATTGAGTTTACCACCCGTGATACCAAGTTTAAGGTTGATATTGCCCTGAATATGGCAAAGGAACTGGTTATGAGGGAAAACGTTGATATACTCGCGGGCACGATTAATAGTGGCGCTGCCATGGCTGTATCTGAGGCCGTTGCAAAAAAAGAGAAGGTGCCATTTATCGTGTGGATGTCTAAGAGCGAGAGAATTACCGGAGAAAAAGGCCACAGATATGTATTTTCAACCACTGAAAATACTGCTATGGCAGGAAAGGCTGGTGGCGTAGGACTTTCCAGAAAGCCACATATAAATTACTGGATAGGTGGGGATGATTATGAATATGGCCATGCCATAGCTAACGCCGCATGGAACAGTCTGAAAACGTTAAAGCCGGAGGTAAAAAATATCGGGAAATCCTGGTGGAAACTTGGAGAACCTGACCTTGTTCCTTATTTAACATCTATAATGTCGGCAAAACCTGACGCTGTTATCTTCGGAACAGGAGGTGCAAGCATGGCCAATATCCTTAAAGCACTAAAAACCACTGGCATGTCAAAAGATATTGCTGTATGGATTCACACTGCTACAGACTATGCAACGCTCAAGCCCCTTGGCCAGGAGGGTCCTGAGGGTGTAATGGGAACAATGGATTATCATTCCTATTACCCCGAGACCCCGGAAAATATGGAGTTTGTTAAAAAATTTGAGGCTGCTTTTGGAAATCCCCCAGGATCACCTGCATTTCATGCATATATTACAGCTAATTTTATAGCAGAGGCCTATAAAAAGGCAGGCGCCCATGATACGGAGAAATTCATTGATGCCCTGGAGGGATTAAAGATTAATAGCCCAGCAGGTAAAATCGAGATGCGTGAGTGCGATCATCAGGCTGTGGTTCCCATATATTTAGGGGTAACAAAAAAGTCGCCTGATTACGACTTTTTAATTTCATCTGATATTGTAACGCTAACAGGAGATGAGGTAATGCCGACCTGTGATGAGATTATGGCGGCAAGAAAAAAATAGCAAAAAATTTAAATTTTTAGATATAGGATTGATTCGATTAACTTCCGAAAGATAAAGGATGAGCAACATATTCAATGGCCTGATCACAAAATATCAGGCCATTGAATCTCTACCAATTGCCATGCTGAAGGCTGGTCTTTGAAACAAGCAGAAAAAATACCTAATTGTGTCTACAGATTGGCATGGAGAGTGGGGCTATAAATCTGCCATCTTTAATCCTCACCGTGAAGAAGATTACTTAAAAAGATAAATTATTTAAAAAGCATAAAAAATGGAAATAGGATACAGTCTAACGATTGCTGCGTTAAGCAGCCAGCTTCTCGTAGGTTTAAGCCGGGCAATGATTCTATTTATTGTGTCTGCAGGCATGAGCTTTGTTCTTGGTGTTCTTAGGGTTCCGAATGTAGCCCATGGATCTCTTTACATGATAGGGGCATTTTCTGCGTATAGCATATCCGTTTTACTCGGTGCAGGTTCAGTAGGGTTCTGGCTAGCATTAATTCTGGCCCCCCTTGTAGTTGCGTTTGTAAGCCTTATAGCTGAGAGAGCCCTTTTTTGTCATCTCTATGAGAGGGAGCACCTTATGTTGTTGTTATTCACCTTTGCCTTAATGCTCATCCTTGACGATCTTGTAAAGATAGTCTGGGGGGCAGATTACAGGTCCATAATAGCCCCGGAGATGTTTCGTGGTTCCGTACCGATATTTGGTACGCCATTTCCTCGTTATAATCTTTTTCTTCTTATTGTTGGTCCTTTAGT
>JAGYMO010000034.1 GCA_018400255.1 Deltaproteobacteria bacterium | reverse complement strand
AAAATCCGACTACATATGTATTTTTACAGTGATATCAGTCTTTTCTTCGTGTCTTCGTGGCTTGGTGGCTGAACAGACACTATTTTCGATCCGATGTGGTATAAAAAAGCATTATTTACAACTTAGAAAACATTTAAGTGCTATATGGATAAAAAAATATGCGTATAATAATGTTTGCAGGCAAGGGTGGTGTAGGCAAGACAAGTGTTGCAAGTGCAACTGGTCTAAAAGCAGCTGAAATGGGTTATAAGACTTTAATAATGTCTTTAGATATTGCCCATAGCCTGAGTGACATATTTGCCCTCGATAAGGATTTAATGGATAAGAACAAGGGGGTGCCATTTAAGATAGAGGATAGGCTATGGATACAAGAATTGGATATCCAGGAAGAGATACAAAAAAATTGGGGAGATGTTCATAAATACATTTCCAGCCTATTTCATACTGCGGGCCTAAATGAGATATTGGCGGAAGAACTGGCTATTTTACCCGGCATGGAGGAGGTGAGCTCCCTCCTATACATAAACCAATATGCGCAAGAGGGTAATTTTGATGTAATTATTTTAGATTGTGCACCAACAGGTGAATCATTAAGGTTTATCAGTATTCCTACGACACTTGAATGGTACATAAGTAAAATATTCAAAATAGAACGCAGGGTGGTAGGCTACATAAGGCCGGTTGTCAAGCGTATTTATCATGTACCTCTGCCTGAAGACGATTATTTTAAATCACTTGAGAGCCTTTTCGTTCGATTGGAGGGAGTGGACAACCTACTCACAAATCCAGACATAACTACTGTAAGGTTAGTGGCCAATCCAGAGAAGATCGTTTTGAAAGAAACGCAGAGGAGTTTTTTATATTTCTCATTATATAAGATGTGTATTGATGGGATAGTTATGAACAGGATTCTACCAGGCAACATAGAAGAGGCGTATTTTGATGACTGGAAGAAAGCCCAGAAGGGTTATCTGAAATTAGCAGAGGAATATTTTAGCCCTGTACCCATATTTCCTGTAACTCTTTTCCAAAATGAACCTTTGGGTAAGGACAGATTAAAAAAATTTGGGCATGCTATATATGGCAAGAGTGACCCAACAGAGCGTTTTTATGCCGGGCGGCCATATGAATTTACACAGAAGGACGATACATTTATTGTAACGATTAAACTTCCCTTTTTAACAAAAGAAGAGGTAGAATTAACAAGACTTCAAGAGGAAATAATTATTAGGATAGGGGGCTTTAAGCGGCATATGCCTTTGCCAAGGCATGTTTCTAACTATAGTGATGTAAAGGCAAAAATAGATGGCCCTTTTTTAAATATTATTTTTGGAGGTAACAAAAATGGAGAAAAAGAAGTCGACAAATGAAGAGGAGATCGGGGTTGAGGAGGCCTTTCGCTCCCTTGGCCGGTTTTTTTCATGGCTTGATGGAAGGATAAGCCCAAGCTCTGAATTCCGTGAGCACATGAATAAGTCTCGAATAGAATGGTTAAAGGGGATAAGGGTTCTGATAGATAAAAGAATAGATGATTTAGAGGACAGGCACAAAAAGACGGATAAAAGGTCCACCAGGGTGAAGGTAGAGTAAATTATAGTTTTTTTAGGCCTGTGAAGCTGAATCCATTTCGAGGCCAAAAAGGAGATAAAGGGATATTTTTTTACAAGGCACTAATTTTAACTCTACGCGACCTGAAGAATAGACAGGAAAGGATTAGGCTGCCTCTGTGTTTTATTTTATTAAAGTTTCAATGCAAAAAAAATCTTTTCCAAAATATATGCCTAAAGACTTATGCTTCTCTAACCACAATTTTTGACAAATACATCTAACTATCTCAGCCCATATTTTTAATCATCACTCTATGGCCATCCCCGGGCTATCACATAACGTCTTTTTTTGAACTTTTTGTTATCAGTTCACGTTACTCATTATCTGGGATAAAGCTCCCACATACGGGCCAATTCATCTTCCTCGCAACGAATTTTACGATAATGAATGGTGGTTTTTCCTTTACGCAGGATACTCACACCAACTTTATTTGTGACATGACCCACATCTGCTGAAAGGACACCTATGGTGTTTAAAGAGTCAATTGTCTCCTCTATCATATCAGGGGAAACTGTGGCTGCCAGGGTTCCAGAGGATATCATACGAAGGGGGTCGAATTTGAAGGCCTCTGCAAATTGGCTGACCATAGGCGATATTGGCAGACGGGAGAAATCTATTTCAATTCCTACATCTGATAGATTGGAGATTTCCAGTAAAGTTTCTAAAAGACCGCCACGCGTCACATCATGCATGGCTGTTGCCCCATGCTCTGCTAATAAAACGGCCTCCCTGACAACACTAACTTCCCCCATTAGTTGACCCGCCTTTTTAATGTCTTTCTTGCTGAGCCCGAATTTTTGCGCAACATCTGCAAAGTCTTGGGCCAAGATAGCAGTTCCCTCAATTGCAACGCCTTTAGTAATAAGAACATGGTCACCAATTTTCGCGCCACTTGTTCGAACCACCTTGCGACCTGAGGCTGTCCCCAGCGCAGTGACAGCGATCAAAGGCCTGGATAGCCCGGAGGAGTAGCCGCTATGGCCGCCAATAATAGAGACATCGATTTCCTTGGCCGCGCGTTCCGCGTCACGCATGATTCGGCCAAGCAGGACCTCATCATGTGGTGTAGGAACTAAAATTAATGGTAAAATCCAGCGAGGAGGCGACCCGCTTGTTGCTATGTCATTACAGGCAACATGCACAGCAAGCCACCCAACGTTGTCAATAGCCCCCACTATTGGGTCAACATGGGAGATAAGAATATCATCCCCTACGCGTGTCAGCGCAACATCCTCTCCAAAGGCAGCACCTAAGATAACATCGGGGTCGGCTGTCTCAACAAACGGAAACACTCGACGCTTCAGAACCTCCAAAGAAAATTTCGACATTCAGGCCTCCTAATTTTTTAAAAAATGCATCTATTTAGTTAGAAAAAAGATTTATAGGGCTCGTAAGGACAAAATCATAAAATGAAATTTTAGTGTTATAAACCTAATTATTTTTTAATGACCCTCAAATTAGGCTGTTTTTAGCGATAATATATCCCTGGCGGAACTCATATGTCAACCTCCATGATTGTTAAAAGGCGCTTTTAGCTTTGTTATAATAAATGGACAGTACAACCAAAAGAATTGAAAAAAACTGCTTTAGACCCGAGCATAACAAAAAGCAGCATTAAACTTCCAATCACTCTCTTTTATTGTTAATTTTGTAGTATTTGGCTATAATAAATTGAGTAAAGGGGATGTTAGATCTATCAAAAACCTGAAAATACGATTACCTGGTTCTGTTTCTTTTAAATTCTACTGAAGGAATTTTTATGAAAAAAGGGCTCACATATGAGGAATTGGAAGAAGCCGTTAGAAGGCTAAACCGAGAACTATCCAGAATGAAGCAGGCAGAAAAGACAATAAGGAGAAGTGAGGAAAAATATCATACGCTTTTTCATGAATCAAGAGATGCGATTTATATTTCGAGCAGGGAAGGCAAATTCCTTGATGTCAACAGGGCTTTGCTAAGGCTTTTTGGATACTCGAGGGAAGAGATGATAGAAAAACTAAGTGTTAGCCAAATATATGCTAAACCCTCTGAAAGGGAGGCGTTCCGTCAGGAAATTGAAAAAAAGGGGTCGGTTAGAGATTACGAGATAAAGTTTTGCAAAAAGAATGGCAAGGAGATTGACTGCCTTGTTACCGGCACGGTCCGTCACTCTACCGATGGAACTGTATCGGGATATCAGGGTATCATTCGAGATGTTACTGAGAAGAAACGCATTGAACGCCTCAGAGATGACATTAACCGCATGATTCGTCATGATCTCAAGTCACCTTTAATAGGGATAATAGGACTCGCAGGGCTTTTAATTAAAGGCGGTAACCTTGCCGACAAACAGCGCGAGGAGACTGCCATGATCAAAGAGCTTGGCGAAAGAATGCTTTTGTTTATTGATCGAACAAGGGACTTATACCAGATGGAGGAGGGTTGCTATAAATTAAAACCTGAAGAGGTTAATCTCCTTGGCATGTTCCAGAGAATAAAAAAGACGCTAGAGCCTCTGGCATTAAAGAGAAAAATAAAGTTCGTTTTTAGCCTATTTGGAAAAGATATTGAGCCGAAAGACGTATATTCAGTCATAGCAGAGGAAGGCTTGTTTGAGATAATGTTTTCTAACTTAATTAAAAACGCTATCGAAGCATCGCCAAGAGGCGGTGTTATACGCATTTGCATTGATAGACAGGATGGCCCAGGGCAAGCCTTCCATTGCATAGACATCCACAATATGGGTGCGGTTCCAGTCGAGATACGTAAGAACTTTTTTGATCCTTACACAACCAGCAAAAAAGAAGGCGGCACTGGGCTGGGAACTCATAATGCCCTACTAATTGCCCGTACTCATAAAGGCACTATTACTTTTACAACATCTAAAAAGGATGGCACACATCTGACACTTTATTTGCCTAAAGATCTTAAATCAACTACTATCGGCTAAAGCCGATAGCTTAAGGGTCAGGGGCCCCGGTGGAATACTCTCCGCCGCGATGAAATATGCTTTGCATCTTATAGGGCAGACATTCCAGAGGGTGGAGCCCCATGGGCAAGCCCGCGGCACCACCTGGTTTCGCCGATTCGCTTCGCGAACGGCG
>JAGYMO010000033.1 GCA_018400255.1 Deltaproteobacteria bacterium | reverse complement strand
TAGCCTGAGGGTCAAAGGCACAAAGGCACACAGGCACAGAGTTTTTGAATTGATGTTCAATAATATTATCTATCTTATAATCGCATTAATACTATTTGGTATAAACTACCCGGGTGAGGTCTATGCTGGTTCACTGGCAACAACCATTGCGATTTTATTCTCACTCTGGATTGTATTCGCATCATTCTGCAAATACCAATTTTCAAAAACTCTGAGATTATATTTAAAGAATCATGCCATATTAATTGATTCATATGATTTACATTCACACTACCAGGCATTAATAACGAGACTGTCTATAGTATCAATAGCTATATTTGCACTATATATTTATTTATTCAACCTGAAATACTGGCTCCTGAAAATCCCTGGATTTACAAAATTTTCTATACTCCCAGGCTCTGCAGCAATACTCATTTTTTTTATCTTTCTTGCTACCATATGGTATTATGGTTACGATATCTACAGGGTTTTTGCGAACAGCCCAATAACTCGCTGGGCCTACGTAAAATCAAACATTAAACTAAACCTGCCTGTTATATTCCCCTGGGCAATCCTTACTGTCTTTTATGATGCAACTACCATATTCGCAGGGACATCACTAAAAAAATTTTTTGATACTGGAGTCGGCCAGTTTGTATTTATCTTCCTTTTCATGATTCTGCTTGTGCTGCTTCTCCCTCCCCTGATTAAATATTGGTGGGAATGCTCACCTATGCCACAATCAGAGAAAAGAGAGAATATAGTAAAATTTTTTGAGAAAAATGATTTTAAGTATCGCGATATAGTAAAATGGCCTTTACTTGGTGGACAAATGGCAACTGCCGGTGTTATGGGTTTGCTACCCCGCCTGAGATATATCCTTATAACGGATCCTTTATTAAATATCCTTTCAGAGGAAGAAATTAACGCAGTCATGGGCCATGAAATGGGTCATATCAAATACAAGCACATTTTATTTTATATGCTCTTTCTACTTGGCTTCATAGGCATATCTATTGGTCTGTTTGATTTTTTTATATACGCAATGGTAACGCAACCATGGCTTATCGGCTTATTAAACAGTAATCATGGAATTCATAAGAGCCTCTTTTATTTTTTGCTGTCAATTCCAATAATAGTAAGCGTCATCATCTATTTTAGGTATATTATGGGTTTCTTTATGAGAAACTTCGAGCGTCAGGCTGACCTTTACTCTGCTAAGATTATGGGTAGGGTGGAGCCAATCATTATGTCACTTGAGAAAATTGCAAGGGCTAGTGGTCAAAGTAGATTTCAGCCCTCCTGGCATCATTTCAGCATTGCTGAAAGGGTAGATTTCTTAATGAGGTTTTTAAAAGACCGTAATTTGTTTAACCACCATTCGCGGCGAATTGTAGTTTTTTTATCGCTCTTTTTTTTTAGTATGCTATTTCTTATTTATATAATTAATTTTAGCCCATTAAAGCAAAATGCCGAAGAGATATTTATTGAAAATGCCCTTGAGCAACAAATCTCTAAGTCACCGGATAATATAGAAATCTACAGGGCTCTTGCGTATGTATACAACAATAAAGGTGATATGATTAAGGCTAAATGGGCCTATGAAAATATACTGAGATTACAACCTGATGATGGTACGGGCCTGAATAATCTTGCTTGGCTATTGGCCACAGCTAATGATGAAAGACTTATCGACTATGATAGATCTCTTGTTCTTGCCAAAAGGGCCGTTGAGGTTGACAGATCAGCAACCTTTCTTGACACGCTGGCTGAGGCTTACTATGTAAATGGTTTTTATGATCAGGCTATAAAAACTATAATGGAGGCATTAGATAAAAAAAACGGAGACAGAGACTATCTCTTGCAACAGATGGAAAAATTTAAAAAAGCACGGGATTTGAAATAATTATATTACTATCAGCCCCTTCTTTGTGTCTCCGTGCTTTAGTGGCTGAATAAATACGTCGTTTTTATACATTTCTTTATATCATCGTATCCCCAAAATCTCGAATTCCTGAAGGCCCCCAGGGGTCTTTATTTTTACCTCATCGCCTTCTTCATTTCCTATCAAAACCCTGCCTACCGGCGATGTAACGGATATCTTTCCATTGTCTGGGTCAGACTCATAGGGTCCGACAAGCTGATAGGTTGTCCTTTCATTGCTGGAAATATTTCTAAGCTCCACAGTTGTTCCAAAAATTACCTTTTCAGTACTAAGATTATCTATATCAATTACCTCTGATCTGTTAATAA
The DNA here is from genome assembly GCA_018400255.1 of Deltaproteobacteria bacterium. Classification (GTDB taxonomy): domain Bacteria; phylum Desulfobacterota; class DSM-4660; order Desulfatiglandales; family B25-G16; genus M55B121. The sequence continues at coordinate 618 of JAGYMO010000033.1, read as the reverse complement.
CCATTTCCAACTCATTTAATCTCCCGTCTAAAAAGGCCTGCCTCTCCTTGGCTGCATGATATTCCGCATTTTCGTTTAGATCTCCATGGGCTCGAGCCTCTTCGATATCCCTTATATTTCGTGGTCTATCAACCGTAACTATTTTGCTTAACTCCTTCTTTAGTTTTTCAAGACCCTCTTTAGTAATTGGCATCTTTTCTATCATAGAAAACTTCCCCCTAAACCATGATTAAACCTTTAATAGTAGTTCAATCTTTATATGTTTTTGATATGGCTTATAAATTCAGCATTAACCCTGACTAAAATAAGATAAAGCCAACTATAAATTCCAGGCAAGATAGTTGGCTTTATATTACTTTCCTTTAATTTTCTCTTTTGTTATTACCAGGTCTCCGATCATATCTGTGAATACTCAAAAAATGTAACGTTCACAGTCCTAAAGTAAAAATGAAAGTTGTTTATTGCTGGAAATTTAACTATTTCTAAAATCCCTCACCCATCATGCGAGAACCGTATATTTTGTCCAACGTATATATTCATCAATGTGCCAAAGATAGTGGAGCCCACGGGCAAGCCCGCGGCACCACCTGGTTTCGCCGATTCGCTTCGCGAACGGCG
>JAGYMO010000032.1 GCA_018400255.1 Deltaproteobacteria bacterium | reverse complement strand
TCTTTACCATTGAAGATATTCAGGCTCATACTCAGTTAATTATCACATTTTTCGCGTGATTTCAAAATATTTCCTGGATATTTAGGGCTTTATTCTGTAGAATTGATCATTCGAATAATCCGTTACATGCATTGCACAGATAGAAGCTCGAAAACATACCGCTACAAGCTTCAAAAATCTTTTGCTATACAATGGAGGTTATTATGAATGATCCTGCTGAAAATGAAAAGGGGCCAAAGGACCCCGAAATAGAATCACATGCTACGGGGTTAAAAAAGGCCGATCCGATTAAGAGGATAATTGCCTTTATAATCGATGTTATCGTATCCATGATTATTGGTTTGATTCCAGTTGTGGGCGGCATAATAGGTGCACTATATATGCTTTTTCGTGACGCATTGCCAATCGATGTCCTTGATAAAAAAAGCATAGGGAACAAACTGCTAAACCTTTCTGTAATAAAGATAGAAGATCAAGAAGCTGTCATTGACTATGCCACATCCGCAAAAAGAAACTGGATGTTTTCCCTTGGGCCGGTAATGCTTTTTTTTATATATATACCAATCTTGGGCTGGTTTATTGATATAATTTTAGCAATTACGCTCTTTGTATTAATAGTCATAGAACTATTAAAAATATTTCTTGATGAAAAAGGGATCAGGTTAGGAGATAAATGGGCAGGAACAATGGTTATTGAGGACTAACGTTCAAGGGACCAAGCCTTACATTCTTACTCTCTTTTTTGACTATTCCTTATATTTATAGGGAAGGCCTTTCAAGGAAGCCTTTCAAAAAATGACATTAATTAAAATTCCATTACAATACAAAAAAGCATTCATGCAATTTTAGAAAGGAAGGGACAATGTCAGATTTTTTTCAAAATGGAGAAATCGCAACATTTCATCACCTTAAAAAACGGCATATAGAGGAGCTTGAGATCGAACTCCTCGAGGCCACAAGGCACCGCCCTGTATCTTTGGTTCTACCTTATATACCTGTCGAGCTCCAGGGCAAAGGCCTTCCAAAAATTTTGGACGAACTGCAGAAGGTCAAATACCTTAAAAACATAATCGTTGCAGTTGGTAATGCGAATGCAGAGGAATTTAAGGAGGCCAAAAAAGTTTTTTCTGTTCTCCCCCAAAAACCCAAGCTTATCTGGTGCACTGGTCCAAGAATTGAAAAGCTTTATAAACTCTTTTCTGATAACGGCATTGATGTTGGAAACGATGGAAAGGGGAGATCCGCATGGACCGCCTATGGGTATATACTTGCCCTGGAGGACAGTGACGTCATCGCGCTGCACGACTGCGACATTGTAACATACAGCCGGGACTTACTTGCTCGCCTATGCTACCCAGTTGCAAATACAGCCGTAGACTTTGAGTTCTGCAAGGGATATTACAGCAGGGTCACTGACCGGCTGCATGGGCGCGTAACACGTATATTTGTAACCCCTCTTATCCGGGCCTTAAAGGAAACCCTTGGCCATGATAAGTTCCTTGATTATCTTGACAGCTTTAGATACATCTTGGCAGGGGAATTTTCAATGAGCGTTGACCTTGTCAGACGCATAAGGATCCCGGGCGACTGGGGCATCGAGGTAGGCGTGCTTGCAGAGGTTCACCGCAATTGCGCCTTACGAAGGATATGCCAGGTAGACCTATCAGACAACTATGAGCACAAACATCAAATGTTGACACTGGGGGACCCAAACAAAGGTCTTTTAAAAATGGGGACAGATATTGCTAAATCTATATTTATGACCATGGCAAGCATGGGATATTCACTTACCAAGGATTTCTTTATATCGCTCAGGGCCACATACCTGAGAACCGCACAGGACCTAATAGCAATGTATGAATCGGATTCACGAATTAATGGCCTTTACTATAACAGGCATGATGAAGGAAGCTCAGCAGAGGCATTTCTGCAGTGTATTATAAGCGCAGGTGACCAATTCCTGCAAACGCCTATGGGTACACCCCACCTCCCAAATTGGAACAGGGTAGTCTCGGCAGTTCCCAATATATTTGAAACCCTTATTAGCTCAGTAGAAGAGGATAACAAAGATTAACAAAAAATCCCCTGTTTAAGGACTTGACTATCCCTTTATAAACATATGATCACGCAAAGGATAGCCTGGCAATCGATTTATATTCAATGGCTTACTTTCTTTGTGTTTTTATCCGGTAGTCCATTTCTCCCAACCCTCTATCAATGGTAGAATTACATAATAACCTCCTAAATCGGGAAGAGGGCCTTTTGCCAAAATAAAATCATTGTAAGCGTTCACAGGTTCAAAGGTTCAGGGTTGCCTTCCTGCCTATG
>JAGYMO010000031.1 GCA_018400255.1 Deltaproteobacteria bacterium | reverse complement strand
CCCAGCAAGCATATGCTGTATGCTATAAAATAAGATAGGCCATAAAAGTAGTGATAGGAAAGGTGGGTGAAATTAGATAATCTTATCAGATATAATAGTGGAAATTAGATTTTTTTAAGCGGCATTACTTTAAAAACAGAGGCTAAAAGCCTTGATATCAAACTTTATAAACCAAGATAAGTTTGTCTTATTTTGGGATCTTCTTCTAACTCTTTCCCTGTTCCTTTTTGAACGATACGCCCATTTTCAATTACATAGCAATAATCTGTAATTTTGAGGGTTTGACGAACATTCTGTTCTACAAGAAAAATTGTAATTCCTTGTTTATGCAAGGTATTAACAACCGAAAATACTTCTTTGACCATAAAAGGGGAGAGGCCTAAACTTGGCTCATCAAACATCATAACTTTAGGCTCCTGCATCATTCCCCTTCCTATAGCAAGCATTTGCTGTTCGCCGCCCGAAAGATTCTCGGCCCACTGCTTTTTACGCGAAGAAAGCTGAGGGAATAATTCATACACCCGGCTAATATTTTCTTCTCTTCTTTTTTTATCTCTTTTTAAAAAAGACCCCACCAATAGGTTATCCTCTACGCTCATTTGGGGGAAAAGCTGTCTTCCTTCAGGGATTAAGGTGATCCCTAAGGCAGCTATTTCATAAGACGCCATTCCACTTATAACCTTGCCATTGTATTTTATCTCCCCTGATCTAATTGGCAGAAGCCCACATACAGATCTTAATGTAGTGGTTTTACCGGCACCGTTTGATCCCAGTAAAGCGACTATTCGACCTAAGGCAACTGCCAGGGAGATATCCCACAATACTTTAGTATCGCCGTAATAAGCCGAGACAGAATTTATTTCCAGGGTCTGGGTCTCCATTTCTACTGTTCCTCCTCCCCGAGATATGCTTTCATGACAGCAGGGTCATGAGCAACTTCTTCAGGCTTGCCTTCCGCTATTTTACTACCAAAATTCAAAACCACCACTCGGTCACTTAAATTCATTATGACATGCATTATATGTTCCACAATAAGAATAGTTTTCCCTTGCTCCCTGATTTTATTTATCAATTCAATTGTCTGATCCGCCTCTGTGGGGTTTAAACCCGCTACTACCTCATCCAAAAGGATAAGCGAGGGTTCTAATGCCATAGCCTTTGTGATTTCCAACCGTTTTCTTCCTGCTAGCGTTAAGCTCCCGGCCAAAATTTGTGCCCGATCTGCAAGACCGGTAAATTTCATAACTTCCCAAGCATGCGCCTCCGCGTCTCGACGCCTAGGGTGACGGGAGAGCGACGCAATAACTACATTATCCAAAACACTCAAGCCAGGAAACGGTTTAACAACCTGAAAAGTTCTTCCTATTCCTTTTATCGCCAATTTATAAGGAGGCAGTCCGCTAACATCCTCTCCCATAAAATAAACATTGCCTTTGCTTGGAGCATAATATCCGCTTATTACGTTAAATAGCGTGGTCTTACCAGCGCCATTTGGCCCTATGAGACCGACTATCTCTCCTATATCTATGTTAAAAGACACATTTTCAACGGCGTGCAGGCCTCCAAAAGTCTTTGTAACAGTATCTACTTTTAGGATCGTCTCAGCCATATAAATTTTCTCCATATATTTACTAAGAGATTAATGAATCATTTTTTTTACTTTTTCGGTGATCAAGGTAGGAATTTATGGTACCCCATACCCCATTGGGAAGGAAAAAAACTGTTAAAGCGATTACTACACCAAGAATAATCAGGTAAAGAACTTGATAGTCTGATAAATAAGCCCAGAATACAGTTTTAAAGGCGAAAAGTATTACAGCGCCTATGGCAGGCCCTATTAATGTCCCCATCCCCCCTAAGATAGTCATAACAATAGCCTGGTCCGTTATGATATCACCAAACACGGAGGGCGGGTCAATATAAGATACCCAATAAGCATAAATCCCACCAATCAGACCCGCGGGTACGGCTGAGAGAACAAAAGCCTGAATCTTGATTCTTGTCGGGTTCAATCCCAATGCCATGGCACCCGATTCGTCTTCCCGTATCGAACGAACCTTAAAGCCGAAAGAAGCACACTCCATGAGATACCATAGCAGCACAAAGGTTCCCATTACCATTACCAACATTAGATAGAAAAAAAACTCTGGATTTAGAAATGTTGGCAACCTCATCCCATCAGGCCCGCCGGTAATATTCATTAAAAGCGCTAATTGCTGAAAAGCAAGGGCCAATGACCACATGGCAATCGCGAAATAGGCGCCCATCAGCCGCAACGTAGGAAAACCGATAATAAATGCAACCAACCCCGCTCCAAAGCCCGCTAGAGGAAGGGTAGGAAGAAAGGCCCACCCCCAATTCATCATAAGGATTGCCGTGATGTAAGCGCCAATTCCGAAAAACGCACCGTGCCCAAAGTTCACTCTTCCCGTATACCCGCCTATAACATCCCATGAAATGGCCAATCCTATCCACATGAGGGCTTCTGTTGCTATTCTAAGGGAAAATGGGTTTCTAAAAATTAGCGGTAATAGTAGGAGTGCAACAAAAATAAGAGCAAACAATTTGATAGTACTACCTTTTATATATGTTCCCATCTACCAACCCCTTCCAAACAAGCCTTTGGGCGATATTAGCAGCACTACATACAGAATAGAAAAAACAGCAATTAAGGTATAGCCAGGGTTAAAATAGATCAGAAAAAAGGATTGAATAAGCCCAAGAAGAAAAGCCGCCCAAGGCACACCTGCCAAGTACCCCATACCGGCTAATACCACCACAAAAAATGAAAGCGCTGTGTACCTTGCTCCCATCTGGGCACTAAGAGAAAAGATGCTTCCGATCAAAACCCCGGTCATAGCGCTAATCCCTACATAGATCGCATAGACATAAGAACTGGTCTTTTTAGGGTTGATCCCCATCAAGCCGGAAGCCTCCCGGTTTTGCGCCAAAGCCCGAACAGCCAGGCCGAAGTTAGACTTCTTCAGTAAATATTGAAGCATGATAGTAATAATAATCGCATAGGCCAAGCCTACAAAACGCATAATAGGGATAGTAAGATAGAAATTGCCTATCTCAATGGAAATAGATCCCGCAGAAAATACGGAAGGAATCGAATGACTGTAAAAGCCAAAAATAGTCAAACCAGTCCCCTTAAAAATAAGAGCTAAACCAAAGGTGAAAACTAGCCCCATGAGCACAGGGTCTCCCTTTATGCCGCTAATCACTCGAAAAATTACGGGTTGAAGGAAATACCCAATGATTCCGAAAGCAGCAAAAACAACAGGAAGAAAAAGTAAGGGCTCAATATTTGTCCATTGAGTCAAATAGAAACCCAAAAAGGCTCCCAGCATGATCCACTCACCGACCGCCAAGTCAATAATGTGCATCACACCAAAGGCGAGGGAGAACCCTATAGCGATGGTGATGAAAACACCCCCTATTAAGATACCGTCTACCAATGCCTGAGGTAAAAGAAGTAGCATCTCAGTCTCCATAAAAGGTTTACAGAATTATCCTTTGGCCTGTCACAAGCTTCGGTGTCGTAGGACCGACCACATGATCGATCACCCAACCTTTAAGATATCGTATTTCAAGCGATTTGAAATGCTCTGAACCATTCTATTTAAGACTCGAATATGAGCAGAAAGCCGAAAGGTTCCTGGTACACTACCCCCGTTTATCGTTCCTTCCAAGGTTTCATGGGATACCAAGGTTTTGCTTCCGCATAGTTTTCTGGGCCAACTAATGTAACCTTCCCGTTCTGAATCTGGATAGTCAAAGGATCTAGTCCCACATTTGCATGGTAAAACTGCCCTTCCGTGGCAAAATTAACACGCCCATAAAAGGTGGTAATATCCAAATCTTCAAGCGCCTTGATCAATGCCTCACGTGCCTCCATTTTAAGGGGTGGCGCGGCATTTATTTTCTGCAGCGCGGCCTGAAAGGCAATACCGGCAGCTGTCGAACCGGCATGCGTATAATCAACGTCAATACCAAAGGCCTTTCTTGCATCTTCGAAATAGCTTTTTGCATCTTTCCACAGTATATCACTCTTGGTGTGAAGGCTTCCGGTCCATACAGAACCACCAAATACATATTCCGCATCTTTCCCTAAAGCCTCTATAAATGCAGGCTCTGTTACCCCATAGTGCATTAGCAATGCTTTAGGTGTATAGTCTATCTGATGAAGTGCTTTAACCAAATTGATGAGCTCATCATCATGACCGCCGAAACCAATAAAATCTGGCCTTAACACCTTAACAGCGGACATAAATGGTGTCAAATCTTGGCCTTGAGGAACAATACTGAATTTCAAGACTTTTATGCCTGCCTTTTCAGAGGCCTCCTTGAATGTTTCAGCAGTAGACTTGGAAAAGGCATCGTTGGATCCTAGAATAACCGCTTTTTTCGGAGCTGGTTTCAACTGCGCCAATGTCTTGATGGCGCCTGCGCCGGTAAAGTTGACGGGAGGGATCGTGCCAAATGTATAGTAAAACTTCTGTTTCCATATTAAAGGTGACTCAGCGGAACCGGTAATCATAGGTATTTTGTACTTTTCCAGCACAGGAGCTGCGCCTAACGTGGCTCCTGAAGAATAGGGCCCAAGTACAAAATCCACTTTTTCTTGTGTAGCCAACCGTTCTGCGCCAGAGGCTGCCTGAGATGGTTCAGATTGTGCATCCGAATAAAAAAGCTGAACTTTATATTTCTTACCCTGAATTTCAATACCACCATGGGAATTCACTGTGTTAGCCCACATATCATAGCCATATTTGGTAACATTTCCACCTGTCGCCAACGGGCCTGATAATGAAGTAATGACGCCAACCTTAAAAAAGTCTCTTGCGCCAGCAAACTGCGGCAATACTAATAAAAGAGCTACCACAAAAACAAAAAAAATATTACGCTTCATTTTATGCCTCCTTTACGTTTATTGTCCTCAAATCAATAAATAATTTTAGTTAAAACACTTTAAAAAGGTGCACTTAAATCCCTTCAACATAGATAGCCTGAAATCTCTCACCTGCCATGAAAGATAAAGATTTGAACAATGGGCTAAATCCTTTAATTAATCTGTTTTAAGCTATCGTCCAAAATCTTAAACCCCTGATCAAGTTGAGCATCAGGGATAACGAGCGGTACTAGTATTCTTATAACATTATGATAAACTCCACAGGTGAGGACGATAAGCCCCTTTTCAAAACATCGGCTTGCAATTTGCTTTGTCTCATCAGAAGCGGGCTCTTTGCTCTCCCGATCTTTCACTAACTCAATGCCTATCATCGGGCCAAGACCACGCACATCACCGATGATTTTATATCTCTTCTGCATATCCAGGAGTCTTTTTCGTAGATTATCTCCAAGCTTTCTTGCGCTCTCTAACATTTTATCATCTAAGGTATCTAAAACCGCTAGCCCTGCCCTGCATGCAATGGGGTTACCACCGTAAGTCCCGCCAAGGCCACCAACATGAACGGCATCCATCAGGTCTGCTCTACCAGTAACTCCAGCCAAAGGCAGCCCGGCAGCAATAGATTTACCAGTTAGAATTATATCAGGAATTACATTAAAATGCTCAGATGCAAAAAGCTTTCCTGTTCTCCCCATACCAGACTGGATTTCGTCTATAATAAGAACTATGCCATGGCTTTCACATATTGCTTTAAGCTTATTAAAATACCCTGGTGGGGGGACGATAAACCCTCCCTCACCCTGGACCGCCTCAACAATAATGGCTGCAACTGAATCGGCTGCTACATAGCTAATAAAAAACTTCTCCAAATAGTCCGCACAATGGAGATTACAATCTGGGTATTTGAGCCCAAAAGGACATCGATAGCAATAGGGGAAAGGTATCCGGTAAACCTCCGGGCAGAAGGGGCCAAAACCCCACTTGTAAGGGTTTACCTGGCTGGTAAGGGTCATTGCCATATATGTTCTACCATGAAAGGCATTCTCAAAAGCTATAATGGCCTGCCTTTTAGTTGCATACCTGGCAATCTTTATTGAATTTTCAACCGCCTCTGCACCACTGTTTACAAACATCGTTTTTTTCGGAAAAGTGCCAGGAGTTAACTCGTTTAACCTCTTAGCCAGCTCAACATAGGGCTCATACATGACCACATGAAAGCATGTATGAATAAACTGCTCTGCCTGTTGCTTTATGGCATCCACAACTTTTTCAGTACAATGGCCTATATTCTCAACACCAATTCCACCTGCAAAATCAATGTACTCCTTACCCTCAACATCCTCAATCACCGCTCCTTTAGCACGCTTCACAAAGATCGGCGTAATATTAAATGGCGCAGGCGGTACATGCTTTTTTCGAAGTTCCATAAGCTCTTGATTTTTGTTATTTCCCATGATCAACCTCCATCTATTGCTTTTTTATAGAATAGCTCTTTTTCTATTCATTTCATTTTTTTTGTATACTTAATCAAAGCAATTACTGTACCAACAAAGAAATCATTATTGATTAAGCTACGTATTCTCATCTAACACCTAATAGCGCAGATGCCATAAGTATTGCCGATTGCCGAACGAACCTCGAGGTGTTAGTTATTACCATGCAAAAACAGTTTTAACTTTAGTAAATACACCATTGATTCCCTTTTTATATCGATGCAATTATCCATCATGATGCTTAAATGCATCATTCAATTCCATTATTTTGAATTATGGCGTATTTTTGATTTCTATCAATTTTCTTACGTTCAATATGGCTTTCTTCTCTAAATATACCAATCTTTAAGTATTTTTATACAAAATAACCACCTCACAAATTTGCATTGATTACTCGGGCACGCCTTGTTCTGACCAGCCCCTTAAACGGTAGTAATCGGAAAGCATCGTGTTGAAGCCCTTTCTCGTTAAAACCTTTTTTTCTTTTCCTAATGGTTCATCAAAGAAACGGCT
>JAGYMO010000030.1 GCA_018400255.1 Deltaproteobacteria bacterium | reverse complement strand
TTGGCTTGAAAAAACAAAAAAATGATACAGGGGGCGGTTCTTTGTTTTACTCTGTTTGAAAGTTTTTCTTTTATATAATAGAATATTTTCAATAATTATCTTATTTCAATTTGAGTTCCCTATGCTAAGAGTTGCTCGCGTCAAAAGCAGTAACGGTATCTATCATATCAGACTCGGGAAAAAGTACTAACTTATCTCAAAGGATTAAACGGCTGTTCGCTAAGACAGCTTTCAAGATTAACTGGACTAATGGTGAACCAGATTTTAAGAGTATGATATTGAGGCCTCTCCTCTGTATCATAAGATCGTTTTTGCTTGTTAATATTTCCTACTTATATTATGATATTACCTAAAGTGTGACTTACGGTAAAGATAGTTATCTAGTTAAAATATAATTTTACCAGGAATATTAAGAGGAATAATGGGTCAAATATTACATAAAATAAGAACTAATCGTAAATATCAGCTCTTAATTCTGTCAATTATAATTGCAATAGGGGTGCTGGCATACTCATATTTTAAAGCAAATCCGGTAATGCCTCAGATGGCAATTTATTTTTTAGATGATGTCAGCCTTCCGGGAGAAGGGCAAACTGTATTGATTTTTTCACCTCACCAGGATGATGAAACTATTGCCTGTGGGGGATATATCATTGAGTCGATAAAAAATGGGGCTGAAGTCATTATTATACTGGTGACTGATGGTAACCGGCGTAGCATACAAGAATGGAGGTGTGAGGAATTTGAGACTGCTACAGGTATCTTAGGGGTTCCTCGGGAGAATCTGGTATATCTGGATTATCCGGATAGCCGACTTGCTCAGCAAAATCAGCAGGAACTTCAAAAGACACTAGCAGCACAAATAAAGAAATATAAACCTGATATACTTTTTTATCCACATCCAGAGGATAATCATAAAGATCATTCTACGACTGGCATAGTTGTGGAAAAATTTCTGCATGAAATGACGGAAATGATTGAGGATATGGAACAACTCGAGGGTTTGGAAGAGTTAATTAAGGAAGAAGTATTAAAAGAGATAGAAGAATCAGCGGAAATAGCTGAAAAAATAACTATTTATAAGTATCTGGTTCATCATGTTAATTATCCCCATCCCAAGAAATATGCACCTGACCTATTTATATTGCCACCATTGGATCTCATTACCTTGGATGGCGGCTGGGAACGGTTAATGCTGGAGGAGAATAGCAAGAGATTAAAGGAAGAAGCGCTACGATCGTATAAAAGTCAGTTAAGAAATCCTTTGCTCAAAAACCTGCTGGAGTCTTCCATTCGGGAAAATGAGGTATTTGCTGTTGAAGTCATATTTGAAAGTTAGCAGGCATTAGAGATGATAGATGTTACAGAAGTTAAAATTCGGGGTTATCGAGAAGAAGACAGGAATGCCATCCGTGAGATTAGCATCCAGAGCAGCATTTTTGGTGAATATCGGAATGCTGTTTTTGATGATGAGGTTCTGGCAGATTTACTCACTGCATATTTTACTGATTATGAACCAACTTCCTGTTTTGTGGCAGAGAGAAAAGAATATGTCATGGGTTATATATTGGGAACTAAAGATGT
>JAGYMO010000029.1 GCA_018400255.1 Deltaproteobacteria bacterium | reverse complement strand
AATGGGCATCATGAGCGAGTAAAATGACTTTTTGCGAAACCATCAAATCTTGGTTAATTAAAAAAGATACGGTGATTTACGTTATTTCTTGACCATATTTTCTTTCTTGGCTATAAAAACAGTTCAGGCTCATTGGGTTTTATCATGAATAATTAATTAGCATCATTAAACATCTAACAATACAAAATGGAGGGTAAGGGAATGAAGAAATTATTTATGTTTGTTCTTGCACTGTGTATATTATTTTCCTTGGGCACCATGGGAAACGCAGCAACACTAAAATTGGCATTGGATGCTGATCCTGTATCCATGGACCCCCATGTCCAGCTTTCGGGAGGAATGCTCCAGTTTTCACACTGGGTTTTCGATCCTTTAGTTAGATGGACTCAAGAGGGTAGCTTTGAACCCAGACTAGCCGCAAAATGGGAGCGTATTAGTGACCTGGCAATACGGTTTTATCTTCGGAAGGACGTGAAATTTCATAGCGGCAATAAATTCACCGCTGAAGATGTCGCGTGGACATTTGAACGTGTTAGAAAAAGTGTTGATTTTAAGGGCCTTTTTGAGCCTTTCGAAGGCGTTAAGGTCATAGATGACTACACTATAGATATTATTACAAAAAAACCCTATGCCCTACTTCTGAATATGGCAACGTACATCTTCCCTATGGACAGAAAATTCTATTCAGGCACGGATGAAAACGGCCAGCCTAAGGATGCTATAGTTAAAATCGGCCCCTCATTTGCCCTGAAGAATGAATCAGGAACAGGCCCATTTAAGGTAACCTATCGTGAACAAGGCGTTAAAACCGTGTTTGAAAGATTTAGTGAATACTGGGATAAAGATTCTCCAGGCAATGTAGATAAAATTATACTTACCCCTATCAAGGAAGATGCTACCCGGGTAGCAGCCCTGCTTTCTGGTGATGTCGATTTTATATCTCCGGTTCCTCCACAGGATTTTCCGAGAATCAAGAGTGACCCGAATGTCCATTTGGTAACTTACTCTGGAGGTCGTATTATTACTGTTCAGCTTAACCAAAAACGTCGCGCTGAGTTCAAGAATGTAAGGGTTCGCCAGGCAATTGTCTATGCCATTAACAATAAAGGTATTGTTGATAAAATCATGAAGGGAACTGCTACTGTTGCAGCTCAACAGGGACCTGAAGGTTACACAGGTTATAAAAAGAGCCTTGTGCCCCGTTATGATCTGGAAAAGGCAAAAAGCCTCATGAAGGAAGCTGGCCTTGAAAAAGGTTTTGAATGTACAATGATCGCTCCAAACAACAGGTATGTAAATGACGAAAAGATTGCAGAGGCAGTTGTCTCAATGCTTGCTAAAATTAACATCAGGGTAAACCTGAAGACCATGCCCAAAGCCCAATACTGGGATGAATTCGATGCGCAAGTAGCTGATATGCAGTTGATTGGGTGGCATTCAGATACCGAGGACTCGGGTAACTTCAGTGAATTTTTAACTATGTGCCCCAACAAAGAAACAGGTTATGGCCAGTATAACAGTGGGAATTATTGTAACCCAAAGGTGGACGAGCTTACTATTGCCGCCCAGTCTGAGACGGATCTAGAAAAAAGAGCCAAGATGCTCCAGGAAATAGAGCAGATCCTTTATGATGAAGCAGCCTTTGTGCCTTTTCATTGGCAAAATCATTCTTACGCAGGTAAGAACAATGTTCATATAGCGCCTATAGTAAATACTCAAAACTTCCCTTATCTTGGCGACCTTGTTATTAAGTAGCGCGCTAAGGTAACTCGGCATAATATAGGGCAGATATCGACACTACATCTGCCCTAATTTTTATAATTAATGAGGATTTTAAGAAATCACTTCACTAACAAAATTTTGATCAACACATAAAAACGTGGGACTTTTGAGCTTTTAAAAACTAACGTTAGCCTCCAACTTAAACCTATAATGTTTGCATTTATTGTACGAAGAATAACGCAAGCCATTTTTGTTATGCTGATAATCAGCCTAATCGGCTTTATCATCAAAAATAAAATCGGTGATCCTGTCCGCGATATGGTAGGGGAAAGAGTTACACCTGCCGAGCGGGAAGAGCTGAGAGATAAGCTGGGTTTAAACGATCCCTTTCTTCTTCAATATGCTCGCTTTTTAAAAAATGCAGTCAAAGGTGATCTTGGTCTTTCCTTCTTTCACAAAAAGCCCGCGCTCAAGGTAATACTATCCAAGGCCCCTGCCACAATCGAGCTTGTTTTTGTCACAACCCTTATCCTTATATTCATATCGCTCCCTATTGGAATATACACTGCAATAAGGCCAAAAAATTGGTTTTCAAAAGTAACTATGGGAGTCAGCACATTGGGTGTCTCTATACCTGTATTTCTAACTGCCATACTCCTTATCTATCTTTTTTCAGTAGAACTCAATTGGCTGCCATCATATGGCAGGGGAACCACCGTTAATGTATGGGGTTGGGAGAGTGGCTTGCTCACCATAGATGGATTACGGCACCTGATCTTGCCAAGCATTGCTCTCGCCTCTATAATGCTGCCCCTTTTCATACGCCTTATTCGCTCTGAAATGATGGAAATCTTAGAGACAGAATATATTAAATTCGCATGGGCCAAGGGAATTCGCCGGGAACGCATATGGTTTGTCCATGCATTCAAAAATACGTTACTCCCTGTAATTACTGTGTTTGGAGTCCAGATTGGCATCATGTTTGCTTTTACTATCCTGACTGAAACAGTTTTTCAGTGGCAGGGAATGGGTTTTATGTTCCTAGAGGCAGTTGAGAGGTCTGACACTTCCTTACTTGTGGCATATCTCGTAGTTGTTGGAGTTATCTTTGTTGTTGTTAACACGGTTGTAGACATTATTTACGGCATGGTTAATCCTACTCTGAGGATAACAGGGAGAAAATGAATCAGTCACTCATACGATTTAAAGAATCTTATCTTTTGTACACTTTTAAGAGGGACCGGATTGCGATTACCAGCTTCATTATACTTGCCCTTTTGGTATTAACAGGAATTTTAGCGCCTATTATTTCACCCTACAACCCATTCGATCCGATAAACATAGATATTATGAATGCGGAAATACCGCCGGTTTGGCTCGAAGAGGGGTCTAAGGATTTTTTTCTTGGAACCGATATACAAGGCAGAGATCTATTGAGTACCATGATTTATGGGTTGCGCCTTTCTCTTATTATAGGGTGTGGAGCGGTCTTACTCCAGGCACTGTTGGGCATTATGTTCGGCCTGATAGCCGGATATATGGGCGGTAAAATAGACTCGCTTTTTATGAGATTGGCTGATATACAATTGTCCTTCCCTTATTTGATGGTTGCCATTTTTATCAGCGCTATCTTCCAGGTAGCTTTTGGTATAGGGCGTTTTGAGAAATTAGCAGTACCCTTATTGGTTATCATTATTGGACTGGCAGAATGGCCGGTGTATGCCAGAACAGTAAGGGCCTCTGTGATGGGGGAGAAAAATAAAGAATATGTTGAAGCAGCCCGTGTCATTGGGCTAAGCCGAAAGGTTATAATGGTAAGGCATATTTTACCAAATACAATGACCTCGGTGCTTGTAATTTCGACAATACAGGTTGCAAATGCTATTATGAGCGAGGCAGCCCTTTCGTTTTTGGGATTAGGCATGCCCGTTACCAAACCGTCTCTCGGGTCTTTAATCCGATCAGGCTTTGAATATATCTTTAGTGGGTCCTGGTGGATAACGTTTTTCCCAGGATTTCTTCTGGTACTCCTTGTATTAGTGATAAACCTTTTGGGGGACTGGCTCAGGGATGTTTTCAACCCAAAACTCTATAAGGGCTAGGGCTGAAAGCTCTATAAAAAATGATAATTCGCGGATGCCACAAACAATTCCTATCCATAATACTGTTATCGCTCTTTATTTTAATGCTCGTGGTGGAATAATTAATAAGCAATCAGGAATATCTTACTATGGATGCACTGCTAAAAGTAGAAGACCTGGAAGTTAAATTCGCATTGAGATTTGGCGATTTAACAGCAATAAACGGCATCAGCTTTTCCCTCAATAAAGGCGAACGATTAGGGTTGGTAGGTGAAAGTGGGGCAGGAAAATCAGTTGCCGGTTTTTCCATAATAAATTTATTAAGTAAGCCGGGATATATTTCCAAGGGAAAGATTATCTTTAATGGCAGAGATATAAACAGGCTTTCTGAAGAGGAATTGCGTGACATTAGGGGGAATGAAATCAGTATGATATTCCAGGACCCCATGATGACCCTTAATCCCGTGCTTACTATTGGTACACAAATGGTTGAAACGCTTCTTGCCCATAAACAATTAAGCAGGATAGAGGCGGAGAAGATTGCACTGGAAAAATTAGAAAAGGTGCAAATTCCATCGCCTAAAAAGCGCCTCAAACAATACCCCCATGAATTTTCAGGGGGAATGCGTCAACGTATTGTGATTGCAATTGCCTTGCTTACGAACCCCTTTTTGATAATTGCCGATGAACCAACAACTGCACTTGATGTAACTATTCAGGCCGAGATAATGGATTTGCTCCTTTCTCTCTGTGAATCTCAACGCATGAGCCTCATTTTGATTACCCACGATCTAAGTGTAGTATCACAGGTGACAGAAAAAATCGTCGTCTTGTATGCGGGAAAGATTGTGGAAACGGGCCCCACTGATCTTGTTTTGAGAAATCCCTTGCACCCTTATACGCAGGGACTTTTAAAGGCCCTGCCTGGAAACGTGCAGCCTGGCAGCAGATTAAATCAGATACCTGGTGTTATGCCAACCCTCACAGAAATACCTTTAGGCTGCGCCTTTCATCCCCGTTGCGACAGAAAGGGCGCAATATGTGAAAAAGAAGAACCCCCTCTTGTAAGTGTTGACTCCTCTGGGAGGAAGGTAGCATGTCACATGCTAGGAAAATGATAAAAGCAATACTTTGTATAGAGAATAACAACCTGCCGGCCTAGTGGAGCCCCACGGGCAAGCCCGTGGAACCACCTGGTTTCGCCGATTCGCTTCGCGAACGGCGGGGCTTAGTGGTGCGACATCCCGACTATAGGCGCATTCATCCACGGCTAAAGCCGTGGCTTTCTGCG
>JAGYMO010000028.1 GCA_018400255.1 Deltaproteobacteria bacterium | reverse complement strand
CATAGGCAGGAAGGCAACCCTGAACCTTTGAACCTGTGAACGCTTACAATGTTTTTAATAAAGTTTTAGCAATCATTATACACGATAAATTATGAGTACTGTTTTATATTATATAATTCCATTTGCAATAGTGCTTGGTGTGTTGATAACCTTCCATGAGTTTGGTCATTTCATCATAGCCAAATTGTTCAACGTAAAGGTGTTAAAATTCTCTCTTGGCTTTGGCCCAAAGGTTATAGGTAAAAAATTAGGGGAAACTGAATACATCATTTCCGCCTTTCCATTAGGGGGCTATGTTAAAATGTTAGGCGAGGATAATGATGATGACATAACTTTGGAGGAGGAAGGCAGATCGTTTTCTGCTCAGTCACCATTAAAAAGGATAGCTATTGCCGCTGCTGGCCCTACCTTTAATTTTATATTAGCCTTCTTGCTTTTTCTTGGCATTTACTCTATCTCAGGTTACACCGCTATGACTGCTGAAATTGGCCAAGTCAGAGTGAACTCACCTGCTGATAAGGCAAAAATCATGAAAGGCGATACTATAGAATATATTGAGGGGAATAAAATTAATGAATGGATGGATATAAAAAAATTTGTAGAGAATAATGCGGGCAATGACTTAGATGTTGTAATCAATAGGGGTGGTAAAAGAATAAAAGTAACTGTTTGCCCTGAAGAGGAAGTTGTTAAGAATATTTTTGGTGAAGATATCAAATCGGCGCTGATAGGAATAGTAGCAAGCGGAAATATAAGTAAATATAAATTAAACCCTTTTCAAGCCCTAGTAAAAGCAACCGAAAAAACATGGGAGATTACATCATTAACAGTAATAACAATTATTAAGCTTTTTCAAGGTGTTGTGCCGCTTGAAACGCTTGGTGGCCCTATCATGATAGGCCAGCTAACAGGAGATATAGCTAGAGAGAACTTGGGCTATTTATTCCCCTTTATGGCACTTATTAGCATCAACCTTGCCATATTAAACCTTTTGCCTGTCCCAGTCCTGGACGGAGGCATGATAGTTTTCTTTTTGATAGAAATGGTAATTAAAAAGCCTGTTAGCCTTAAAAAGCGGGAGTTAGCTCAAAAGATTGGCTTCTTTCTTCTTATTTTGTTAATGGTTATTGTCTTTTATAATGATATAATAAGAATATTAACCAATCATTAATAAAGACTCTACATTGAAAACGCTATCTTTAAATACCTCAATTAGACAATACAGCATCGCAGTAATGGATGATGAAGTTTTGCTCGGTGAATACATACTGCCTTCGAAATTGAGTCACTATAGAAATTTGATGCCCTCGATAGACGAGCTTCTTGCCAGGGTGCATATAACCCTCTCAATGCTTGATGGTTTAATCGTGGCAATCGGACCAGGCAGCTTTACAGGTATTAGAATAGGGCTCTCCATTGTTAAGGGGCTATCTGAATACCTCACTATACCGGCAGTAGGGGTTTCTACATTAGAGGCTCTGGCATACCAAATTCCATTCATTAAGGAAGATATATGCCCTTTTGTAACTTCTCGAAAGGGCGAGGTATTCACGGCTTTATTCAGATGGAGCGATAATAACGAGCTTTTAGAAGTAAAGCAATGTACATGCCTAAAAATTGAGGATATTGGCTCTATAATAGAAAACAAAACCATACTAATAGGAAATGATTATCCTGATCAGGCAACAATCCTGAGGCAGCAATCTAATGAATATTGTATACGTGCACCAGCACACATGTGGAACCTTAGGGCATCAGCTATTGGCGCTTTAGGACTGAAAGAAATTCGGAAAGGAAGCCAAGGCGCTCTAAACAACCTTGAACCCCTGTATATGAGGGGGGCTGATATACGAATGACGAAAAATATGCCTAACAGCACCTAATACGTTTAGCCAAAAATTCCATAAATTCACTATGCCATATACGTACTGTTTCTCAACTCTATAGTATGTTTTTGTGGACAGTATTTTTCACTTATATTGACAAGAGGTCAGATTTATATTATATAGACATCTAAAATATAAGCTAATTAGAACACTTTAATGAATCAAAAAAGAATAAACAGTACATTACCAATAGCAAGGGAGGGGTTGCCTTTTATAATTATTGGGGCAGCTATAGCAATCGTTGCGGGAATTTTTCACCTCGTCTCTCTCTTTGTTGTTATGTCTATAATAACCCTGTTTATTGTCTACTTTTTTCGTGATCCTAACAGGATTTCACCGGTAGATGAAAATGCTGTTTTGACACCCGCAGATGGAAAGATTCTATCTATAGAAAAATTAGAGAAAGGCGATCATAATTATAAACATTCATCAATAAAGATAAGTATCTTCATGTCGCTCTTTAATGCCCATATAAACAGAATACCCATAAAGGGAGTGATATTAGATATTTGTTATACACCAGGTAAATTTTTTTCCGCAAACATGGATAAGGCATCTCAATATAATGAACATAATATTATAACATTAGAAACATATAACGATAAAAAAATCGCCTTTGTCCAGATAGCAGGTTTAATTGCCAGGCGCATAGCATGCTGGGTTAAAGAAAGAGATAATGTAGAGTCAGGCCAAAGATTTGGCCTTATAAGGTTTGGGTCAAGACTTGAGGTATATCTTCCAACAAATAGCGAGATTACAGTACAAAAAGGTCAAAAGGTTAAGGCCGGCCAAACAGTAATTGGATATATTACATAAAATGAAAAAAAAGAGACGGACAAATAAAGGGGACAGAAAAGGCGTATATATACTCCCCAACCTTTTTACCTCCTGCAGCCTTTTCGGGGGCTTTTATGCTATTATTGCTGCCATCCAGGGAAGATACCATGCCGCGGCTATTGCTATCCTGATTTCTTCCCTTTTTGACGCTTTGGATGGAAAAACTGCCCGGTATACTCATACCAGCAGCCACTTCGGGGCCGAATATGATTCACTATCTGACCTTGTGGCCTTTGGCGTTGCCCCCGGCATACTGGTCTTTCTCTGGTCCCTCGAGCCTTTTGGAAGGTTCGGCTGGCTAGCCGTATTTCTATACATCATATGTGGGGCATTGAGACTTGCCAGGTTTAATGTCCAAAAAAATGATGTTGAGTCCAAGCATTTCAAGGGACTACCAATACCTGGCGCTGCCATTTTTATCGCTATATTTATTTTTTTTATTGACACTCGAGGAGGACTAACTCAAAATAAACCAATTATTACCTTAGGAGCAATTTATACTTTATCTTTTCTTATGGTTAGCGCAATTGATTATCTTAGCTTTAAAGACCTTGAATTATTTAAGAAGAAGCCTTTTAACGTACTTGTTGCCATTATACTTATGTTTGTTATCGTGGCATATAAACCAGTCCTAATGTTGTTCCTTTTTTCAGCAGCCTATGTTATTTCAGGCCCTATAATCACCATTTATTGGATTATCCAAAAACACATAAAGACTTTTATGAAACATAAATCCTCTGTTGAGAAAAAGGAAACATACAACACGAAAAACGGATTATAAGAAACCTGATAGACTGACCCAGAAAATCCAGAGTTAAATTGAATACTTATAATCTTCCTTGGCTCCAATTTCGTGCATTTTTATTACGTGTTCATCAAACAATTATTGCTAAAACTTATGAGTTTTTTATTAGATAGCTTAGGGTTCATTTTTGTGTAATGTCTATGGGTTTTATGAATCAAAACAACGCATTCACAGTCAAATAGAATAGAGTTTTACTGCTATATGGCTAAAGGTTTTTTCCTTACAAAAATGCTTGGCTTTAAGGGACAAAATCTTCTGCCGGTTGCGAAATATTATGAGAATTACAGGCGGAGGTGAAAGGGGAAGAAGACTATCACCCATTAAAAAGGGAATGAATATACGGCCTACGTCAGACAGGGCTAGAAGTTCTATCTTCAACATACTAGGGCAGACATTAACTGGTTTCTCTGTACTCGACTTATTTGCTGGGAGTGGCAGCCTAGGAATTGAATCTCTTAGTAGGGGGGCGACAAGGGCCGTTTTTGTAGATAATTCACGTGAAGCGATATCCTTAATCAAAAAAAACCTTGCTATATGCACCTACGAGGAATTATCAACTGTTTTAAAAAAATATCTACCGGATGGATTAAATCATTTGAGCAGTGAGGGTTTAAACAAATTTGACATAATCTTTATTGACCCACCCTATGGTAAGGGGTACATTCAACCGACAATAGATAAATTATATACAAATAATCTATTCCATAAAAGCAGTACTATAGTTGTAGAAACATCCACAAACGATACCGATGCATTGCCTGATTATATCAAGAATCTTCAACTAAAGCTCAGCAGATCCTATGGAATGACACTAATAGGAATGTATATCTACAATGAAAAAGAATAATTCAAAAAGAATGATAATTTATCCAGGCTCTTTCGACCCCATTACAAATGGCCATATTAGTATTACACGAAGGGCATTAACCATGTTTGACTCTGTTACTATTGCTGTATCAGCGAATCCCATGAAAAAAACTCTTTTTACGTTAGAGGAAAGGGTAGAGATGGTAAGGGAGGCAGTAAAAAATGTTGGGCACGTTTTTGTTGACTCCTTTGACTGCTTACTTGTTGACTACGTGACAAGTAAAAAGACTAATGTTGTATTACGGGGCATGAGGGCACTTTCTGATTTTGAGTTTGAATTTCAGATGTCATTAATGAATAGAAGGTTAGACAGAAGTATCGAGACTATTTTTATGATGACTGATTATAAATGGCTTTACATTAGCTCTACTATAATTAAAGAGGCAGCTTTTTATAACGGCTCTGTAAAAGGTCTTGTGCCTGAAATAGTATGTCAAAAGTTGAAAGAAAAATTTGGACACAATAAACCTAATAATCAAGGAGGATAATGGAATGGCGCTAACCAAAGAAAAAATAATTGATAGCGTTTATAATCAGGCAGGGCTGAGCAAGAACCAGTCAAGAAGGGTTGTTGAGAGTCTATTGGAAACGATGAAGAAAAGTCTGTCAAAGGGAGAATCTTTGCTTATCAGCGGCTTTGGTAAGTTCATCGTTAAAGATAAGGCTGCGAGAAAGGGTAGAAATCCACAGACGAGAAAAGATTTGAATCTAAGGGCACGGAGGGTTATAGTGTTCAGAACATCTGGCGTACTGCGGAGAAAGATAAACCATAAGGACTAGATTAGAGTGCAACGATAAAAGAGTGTGCGTAGCCAAGGGATTCTAATTTTTTTAATAAAACATCGGCCTCATTCAGATTTGACAGCAAAGAAACCCTTACTCGATAGAAAATTTTCCCTTCATGGGCCATATATGGGGTAATAGTAATATGATCGAAACCATGTCTCAGTTTTGATGCAAGATTATTTGAATTTGTTTTATTTTCAAAGGCCCCAACCTGTATAGTAAATCTTCCCCTCTTATAGTTTGTCACCTCGATCACCGGCTTGTATTTACTGCCTATTTTTTTCTTCCCAACCATCTTTGATAATGCAACTAAGCGTACCTTTTCAACACCTGGCCCAACCAAGCCCAATTTCTTGGCAGATGCAAATGATAAATCAATTACCCTCCCCTTAACAAAAGGCCCTCTATCGTTTATTCTAACAATGGTCTCTTTTGAATTTGCTAAATTTTCCACTTTTACATACGTTCCAAATGGCAAAACTTTATGAGCAGCAGTTTCATCAAACATGTTGTACACCTCGCCATTAGCAGTCTTTTTCCCATGAAATTTCTTTCCATACCAAGAGGCTATCCCTTCCTGTACAAACCCATACTTGCTGGAAAGTGGATAGTATGTGACTCCATTTACGGAATAGGGGCGAGAAATAGTGCTTTCTCTCTCTGGTAAAGCTATGGTAGCCTTCTCATACCTTGACTCTTTAACAATAACGGAACAACTAAGAAGACTAAGGGCTAATATTACGGGGAAAAAAAAGAGATGTATAGTGTTTATTATCTGCAATAAGGTTCTATCGTATTTGACACCTAACTGCATAAACTCAAGCTTGCCTTTCCAATATCTATATGCAAATTTTTACCCGATAGGTCTGTGACCAAAATGCTTTTTATAGTGAAATCACTTATTGAAGGTTTATGTCCATCAATTACCTTAAATGTGAGAATCATAACCGAGCCTTTAGCCCCGCCATCAAATCCTTGCGCGTGAATCAGACCTACCCTAACCACATCTTTGCTGTCATTAGCTATCAAGGTAGACCTTGCTGAGAGAGGACCTGCTGCTGCCTTTATATAATTAAGCCCGCTTTGATTGTAATCAATTGTTATGTCAATACTTCCCACTGTAATGCCTGGGGTAAGACCATTTAAATAAATCTCAATTTTTGCTGTCGGATAATTCTCTTCTGTCATTGCATATGAGTTCAGAGACATAACAAAAAACACAGTAAATAGAACAATAAATATCTTTTTCATGCCTGATACCGTTGCTAATATTTTTAAGCTGAATTTCTATTGTAGTATATCATCTAACTATTAGTGCATCTTAGATTGTGCACTACATTGTTTAAAAAAAAGGTTGCCAAAGGTTAATAATTTATTAGGTGAAAATGAATTAAGATAGCCTTGCTCATGAGTTTATTTCAGTAGTACCAATAAAAATAAGGATAAAAAGCAATTGTTTGTCTATTTTTTTAACTCGTTTTTTACAGCTAAACCAATTCTTTCTAATGTGTATGGTTTTTTAATATATTGACCTACACCCAAGGCCTGAGCCTCTTTTACACGATCTGTTTCGGAAAAACCGCTTGCGATTATAGCCTTCTGCCCGGGACGGAATTTAATAATTTCCCGGTATGTTTCAAGTCCATCAAGTCCTGGCTCCATAATCATATCTAAGATTATCATATCCACTGAATGATCCTTCATATATTCTATCGCCTCGAGACCACTCGAAAGGCTAGTCACTGCATAGCCCAATTCGAATAACAAACATTCTGCTATATTTCTTTGTTCCTCTATATCATCAACAACCAAGATTGATTCGCCTTCTCCTTTGTATTCATCAAAGGGCAATGGCTTTATATCTTTTGCTGTTTTATCCCTGGTAGCGGGAATATACAGGGTGAATGTCGAACCCTTCCCTATTTCGCTTTGAACTTCAATGTAGCCTTTGTGATCCTTTACTGTGCCCCATACTACAGCCATGCCTAACCCTGTACCGCTTCTACCCATTTTTTTCTTTGTATAAAAAGGTTCGAATATCCTTTCAACATCTTCTGGCTGTATGCCTACCCCTCCATCGGTAACCTTAAGGATCACATAATCACCCTCGTTTATTTCATCGTAACCCCTTACAGGTTCATCAATGTATCGGTTTTCAGTAGATATAAATATCTTTCCATCGCACTGGATAGCCTCTGCTGCGTTTGATATTAAATTCATAATAGTCTTTGATATATGTACGGTGGAGCCCATGATATTTAAAAGGTCTGACTCAAGGTCTAATATTACTTCTATATTTGGATAGTATGAAATAAGTTTTTCATGTTCAGGTGTTTTTAAATAATCAGATATAATACTATTAAGGTTGAGAACTTCCATAACAGCAACCCCTCTCCTGGCCAATGTAAGAAGATCGTTGACTATATCAGCTGCCTTTTTTCCAGATTCTTGTATAGTTAACAATGGCTTCCTTAAGGGGCTGTCCTCCGGGATTCTCATCAACAATAATTCAGGGTAGCTAACAATAGCAGAGAGTACATTGTTTAGATCATGCGCCACTCCTCCTGCAAGAGTCCCGATCGCCTCCATCTTCTGGGCTCTTTGCAGCCTTATCTCTAAGGCCTTTGTTTGGCTTATATCAAAAAAACTGTCCAATACGTATTTTTTGCCATCCAATTCAATGCTACGCGCTGTTCTTAAAACAGGTATTCTTTGCCCGCTTCCGTTCACTATCGAACATTCCAGAGTATGCATCGTTTTTCCATAATCGTTGGCTATATATCTTTCTGCCTCTTCGGGGCAGAGATATTCACTGCATAAGCTTCCAACAATACGTTCCTTTGGAAGGCCAATCATTTTAAGGGAGGCATGATTTGCGTAAAGAATTTCATGGGTTTTGAAATTACTGAGTAAAATCCCTGCCTGAATTGAATCTAGTATATTATTTAGTCGCTTTTTACTCTCCCGAAGGGCCTTCTCTGACTTCAGGCGAAGGCTTATATCTCTTATTACGCCATATGTTCCCTTAAAGTGTTTATCTTTTGAATCAACGGGTTTATCGTACATGCCAACCGCTCTCAATTCCGCAGTAAGTATAGTAGCATTTTCAGTGTTTTTAGCTAAGGTTCTGTTCCCATTTTGGTGACACTTTAGCCTTATTCCTGTTGTTGGAACAGCACGTTTGCCAGTCCTTTTTTCATTAAAATGGTGCATTGACTTATCTAAATCTTTTTCATAGATAATAAACGAAAAATGCTTTCCTAGTAATTGATTGGGCTCAAATCCAAGAAGATCCCTCACCGTTTGATTTACAAATGTAAATTTTCCCGTTTGATCTAATGTATAAATAATGTCCGGTGAACTATCCACTAAATATTTATATTGTGTTTGAACAAGGGATAGTTTTTCATTGATAATTCCGTTTTCCCTCTTCAGCCTTTGCTTATTTAAGGCATTTCCGACCGTAGTTATTAATTTTTCAGGTTCAAAGGGCTTTTTAAGATAATCGTAAGCCCCTTTTCTCAGTGATTCTATCGCTAGTTCTTCTGATCTGTATCCAGTAATTACAATCACCTGAGTTTCCGGCGTATTCGTATTTATATAATCCATAATAGTGAGGCCGCTTATCTCCGGCATGACAATATCCAGGAGGGCAAGATCGATATTGCCTTGAGATAAATACTCCATTGCCTTTCTTCCATCATTAGCTGTTTTTATTGTGTAACCTTCGTTTTTTAATAAAACCTTGATGGTATCACACATACGAGAATCATCATCGACTATCAGAATATTTTCATCAATGTCCATGTCGAACTCCTGGAAAACTATTAAATGTAATGTTTTATATAGGCAATACTATCTTAAACTCAGTCCCACTTATTCCATCGCTCTTGAAAGAAATATTTCCCTTTAATTCCTTGATAATATTATAGACAATAGACAGCCCTAATCCACTATGTTTGTCACCTTTTGAGGTAACGAATGGGTCAAAAAGCCTGGGTTGAATATCAACGGGTATACCGGGACCGTCGTCTATAAAATAAATCTCCACGGATTCCATGGTTTTCCTTATGTCTTTTAAAAGCTCATCACTTGGTTTATTTGAGGTATATTTAGTAGTTATATAGAGATTGCCCCCCTTGGGCATTGATTCAAGTGAATTCTGAATAAGATTGATAAAAACCTGCTTCAGCTTGTCTTCGTCTGTATTAATTAAAGGAAGGGAATGCCAAAGGTTCAGGTGAATATCAATATCGTTACCTATCAGTAAGGTCTTTTTAAAGACCTTTACTACTTCTGATAGAAGATTATTCATATCTACCGTGTTAATTTCCTGAAGTTTTATTTTGGAAAAATCATACAGTCCGTGCAATAAACGCACAACTCTGTTGATTTCTTCATTGATAATCTTAAGTTCCTCGAAATCACTGTCCTTATCAGCCAATTTTTTTTCCAAAATCTTAGTATAATTTTTAATGATGCTCAATGGCGTATTAACTTCATGAACCACTTTTCTTGCCAGGGTTGAGGCATCCTTAAGACGTTGATCTAGAATTAATCTCGCCTGGTTTTGTCTCAAATAATCTGCATACAGTGCTATGGCAGTTTGATTACCGATCATGGACAGCATTTTTAAATTATCTTGTATATTAGAAAGTCTTGTTTCATTTAAACCTACAACTATTATGCCAATGTATTGCTCTTTAACGGTCATGGGAATAATCGCTACGCCGTCCATGCCCGTTAGACGGATGACTAGCTCATCTATAATTGTCGGGCTATTCTTTTTGAAATAGCTGAAAGAATCTGTTGGATTGGCATTTTTTAGGGCATCAGTAAGTAGATTTTTCCCCTCCTGAACAGGAATCAATATTCCATCAAGCAGATTAAATGATTTATCTCTCCGTGCAGATTTTCCTTTTAATGCATTTTTCTCTTGATCGTATAAAAAAAAGAGGACGATCTTCAAGTCGAAAAGAATCTGGAGGGCCTCACTTATTACCCTCAATATGGCATTTTCATCGTAAGCCTTTAAAAGGTTCTGTAGCGTCCCCTGAAAAAGAGTAGCCGCTTCAACCTGTCGAGATAAATTTTCCCGTACCTTAAGTTCCTTATCACGGCCATCTGTTTCTTTATCCTCTTTGAGATTTAAATCTATGCCTAAAAAGTGAGCAACATGCCCTACTTCTTCCCTTGCATTTGAATTAAGCTCCTCCAATTCTTCATCTGAAAACCCAAAGATTTCCCTTGCCAGCATAAAATTTACCTTATTGCCCTGATTTTCTTCACTGGACATAATATTTGCAACATAAACAATTTTAATCAAGGGGAGTGCATTGAAAATTCTTGCTAAGGGTTCATGATGATAGAGAACTGCATCAGATATAAAAGATTTAAGCTTCCATTGTTTAATAAGCCAAGCGCCTACTTCAGGGTGTGATGCGCCAAGTTGAATCTCTTTTGCCAGAAGCAAATCAATATTTTCATGTGATGATTCTATAATATCTTTATACTGTTCTGTAAAATTAATCCACAGGACCAGCTTACCAATGTCATGCACGAGTCCAGCTAAGAATGCCTCTTCAGGAGAACTATAACCTATTTTTGTGGCTATAGATTTTGACAATACAGCGCACATCAAAGAATGCCACCAAAAGCCCTTAAGGTTAAAGCCTGATTCATCTTTGGCACTGTCAAAAATATTTTTTATTGACGCACTGATAGCAATATTTTTTACAGTATCTCTACCTAAAAGCACAAGAGCCTGCTCAACGCTGGCTACTTTGTTAGGGAGGTGGTGATATGCAGAATTTACCAATGCCATAACCTTGGCGCTCAACGATGAGTCTTTGCTGATTATTAGTGATATTTCCTGTATTCTGGCATCTTCTTTGTTACATGCCTCTATTAGTTTTAATAGGATGTGGGGCAGAGAGGGCAGTTGTTTTGAGGTTTCTATCTTTTCGAAAATTGGCGAGGGGTTTTCTTTCATAACTTTTTCATTGTTAGTGTGATTTAAATTAACTTACTATTATAATTATAAAAATAAATTTTTTGCAATCAAAAAATCATACCCCTGTATAAATTTATTTGAGAGAAACAATTTTATGAATCGAGCTATAATTATCAAGGAAAATTCAACTAAACCGAAGAATGAACTATATTGCTGACTATTAATGCGAATATAGGTTGATTTGGAGTATCATCATCGTACATTATGTTAGGAAGCCTTGAAAAATCTTTCCTGGTTTTTGTTAAGATATTATTTATTTAACAGTGTTCCCAACCGGACGCTCTTTTCCCCATGCTTTTTATATAAGAGATCCAGGGCGGTGTTTAATTTTTTCTTTTTTTGGCATACGTCATCATTGTTGAAAAGAGAAAGCTGATTGCTGCTATCAGGAAGGTTTAGTTTAGACAAAGAGATACCTAAAAGCCGGATAGGTCTTTTACCAGCCTCCGTATTTTTTAAAAGAGAGCATGCTGTGTTGTATATTTCAAGCCCATCGTCAGTAGATTTCCCAATAGTTATTGATCTTGTAGCCTGAACAAAATTGTTATATTTCACTTTAAGGGTAATAGTCCTACCCGTCATTCCGTCTGTGCGCATACGGTAAGCAACTTTATTTGCCTGAGACAGCAGCTCCGTTTTAAGCCTATCAATATCAACAATATCCCGAGCAAAGGTATCCTCATGGCCAATTGATTTTGCATCAAATTTAGGCACAACTTCCCTATCATCAACACCCATTGATAATAAATGCATTTTAACACCATGCTTTCCGAATGTATGTTCCAAAATTTTTACTGGTACAAGGCTAAGCTCCTCAAAGGTATAAATAGTTAATTGGCTTAAAACCTTTTGCGTTGCCCTTCCAACGCCCCACATCTTATTAACGGGAAGAGGGTTTAAAAAATCCCTGACGTTTTCCTCGGTCACTATAGTTAAACCATCAGGCTTGTCAATATCGGATGCAATTTTTGCAACAAATTTAGATGGGGCCAGGCCAGCGGATACTGTTAGGCCAGTCTCCGAGAAGACCGTCTGTTTTATTTCCTTTGCAATATCCTCTGGGTGCCCAAAGAGCCTTTGAGACCCTGTAATATCCAGGAATGCTTCGTCTATGGAAATGGGTTCTACAAGCGGGGTAAATGTAAAAAAAAGATTTACTATTTGTTGGGAAACTTCTTTATATCTCCACATCCTAACTGGAAGAAATACCCCATCAGGGCACATCCGTTTTGCCAATGCAATTGGCTGTGCCGAATGTACCCCAAACTTACGTGCCTCATATGATGCAGATGACACAACACCTCTTTCTGTGCTTCCACCTACTATCACCGGCTTTCCCTTTAATCCGGGATTGTCCAACATCTCAACTGAAGGATAAAATGCATCCATGTCCAGATGGATAATTGCTTTTAACATTTGCCTATGCATCATACTGTTGCCGAAAAGAATAGTTATACTTTATAAATATTTAATACGATTAAACCCCAAATCTTCAAAAAACATCAAAAGTTTCCTGAAAAGGACATTACAGTAGATGGTCCAAAATAGTATAACAATGAATGTTAACCTACAATTAAAAAGAAACACGTATTCTAAAAATATTTTTAAAAACCTACTATATTAGCCTCTATACAGCCACAAGACGCGAAGAAAACGCTGATATCACTATACCAATACATATGTGGTCAGGTTTTTTCACTACTATTACTGCGCAGCCTATCACGCAGGCCCATTAATGCAGTAATTTCATACTCTTTATGGTTTAGTGCCCCTGGTGTTAACGGCCCCCTGAAAATGCAGTAAAAGTGGCCATTTGAAAATGT